>NZ_JBEZJP010000050.1:0-29708 GCF_040653175.1 Actinomadura sp. NPDC048032 | reverse complement strand
GCTCCCGCGCCGGGGCGGGCGGCGGGGGAGGCGGAGGAGGCGCGATCCGCGGCGCGGGAGCAGGCCCCCGAGCCGCCGCCGGAGCGGGAGCCTGTCCCGGAGCCGGTGTGGCCGTCGGAACCCTACGAGACGCAGCTGGACACCGACGCGTTCCGCACCCAGCTCGATCCGGGCCCGGCGTGGCCCGGATCGGACGCGCCGCCGGGCCCCGCCCGGCCCTCCCCCGTCCCGCCCCCCGCGCCGCACGCGGACCTTCCCCCGCCCCCCGCGCCGGTGCCCGAGCCGCCGCCCCCGCTGCCGCCGGCGCCCGCGCCCGAGCCGGTCCCGCAGGTCGCCGAGGCCTACGGGATCCGGTTCCTGTGCGGCGCCGACGACATCGAGCGCGTCATCACCGAGGTGCGGCGGCGCGGCAAGTGGGCGCGGCGGCTGCGCGGGCAGGACGTGTCGAGCGCGTCGGCGCCGGCGCTGCTGCTGATCGGCGCGCCCTCCAGCGGGCAGCGGCGGCTGGCGCGGATGACGGCCCGCGCGCTGGCGGAGGTGGAGGCCTCCAGCGGCGAGGTCCACTCCGTCCACGCCGAGGACCTGCGCGAGCACGGCCCCGACGGGCTGCGCGCCGCGCTGGAGCAGCACGCGGGCCACGTCCTGCTGCTGGACGGCCTGGACGGGCTGATCCTGGACGAGTCGCAGGGCCCCGCCTACGCCTCCGTGCTGTACCGGACGCGGCTGGAGGGCGTGAACGACACGGCGCTGCTGGGCACCTGCGAGCCCGACCGCGTCGGGGAGCTGTCGGCGGCGTCGCCGGAGCTGGTGACCGACCTGCGGGCGGTGCGGCTGCCGGATCTGTCGGGCGCGCAGGCGCGCGCGGCGCTGGTGCGGCTGCTGGCCGAGGAGCGCAGCCTGCGCCTGGGGTCGGACGCGTGGGCGGTGGTGAACCGCGAGGTGGGTTCGCTGCGCCCGCGGGGCCGGCTGACCGGTGCGCGGCTCGTGGAGGCCTACCTGGACCGCGCCGCGACGCGGCATCTGGGCAGCGCGGAGGCCACGCAGGCGATCGGCAGCGCGCTGTCGCTGACGGCGGCCGACTTCCAGGGCCTGGCGGTGGAGCTGTCGGGCCGCTGACCCGCGCCGGGCGATCTGCCCGGCGGGGCGCGGCCCGCGACGCGCCGCGACGTGCCGCAGGATCCGGCGCGGGGTCCGAAACCCCGCGCCGGTAAGGGTTTTAAGCCCCTGCGGGAGGGTGTTTCGCGGGCGGGCGGGGTCACGATGGGGGCGTGGACCGCGTAGACCGGCTGCTGGCGCTCGTCGCGGAGCTGCGGGCGGCCTCGCCCGACCCGCTGGACCCGGCGGTGCTGTCGGCGCGGCTGGGGGTCAGCGAGCGGACCGTCCGCCGCGACCTGGAGCTGCTGAGGCACGGCGGGCTGCCCGTGCTGGCCCGCAAGGGCCGCGGGTACGCGCTGCCCGCCCCCGGCGCGCGCGAGCCGCTGAGCGAGGTCGGGTCGCTGATGGGCCCGGTGCACGACACGCTCGCCGAGGCGGTCCGCGCCCGCCGCGTCGTGCGGCTGGCCTACACCGACCGGGCGGGGGCGCGCAGCTTCCGCGACGTGGAGGCCCACGGCCTGGTCGTGGCCCCCTACGGGGAGTACCTGGTGGGGTGGTGCCGCATGCGCGACGGGCCGCGGATGTTCCGGCTCGACCGGATCGGGGCGGCGGTGCTGTCGGGGCGGGGCGCCGAGGTCCGGGACCTGGACGACCTGCTGGCGGCGCTGCGGGTGCCCTTGCCGCGCCCCGCGGCCGAGGCGGGGCCGCGGGGCCCGGCTGGCGCGGCGCGGGCGCGGGCGTGGACGCTGGATCGGCTGGAGTTCGTGCGGTCGCGGCTGCGGGACGCGGCCGCGCAGGTCCGCGGCGGCGAGGGCGCGGCGGCGCTGCGGGGGGTGCTGGGGCATCTGGCGGAGTGGACGCGGTGGCAGGCGGCCGCGATCCGGTCGGCGGCGACGGGCCGCGAGCCGGTGCTGGAGGGCCGCCCGCCGCCGTTCCCGCCGGCGTTCGGGCGGGACCTGCCCTACGACGCGCGGGAGCGGATGATCCAGGACGCGATGGCGCTGCGGTCGCTGGGCGATCTGGCGCGCGATCTGCAGCAGGTGCTGGAGGCGGTGGCGCACTGGGCGGCCGACTGCGACGACGCGTTGTGGGAGGCCGAGCTGCCCGATCCGCGCCCCTACGGGCCGCCGGGGCCGCCGCGCCCGCTGGCCGACCTGCTGGCGGGCTGGCGGGGCCCGCTCGCCCACATCGAGTGGCATCTGGACCGGCTGGCCGACGATCCGCCGCTGCCGCCGGAGGGCGAGGACGAGGACGTGTGGGTGGTGGACCGCTGCCCCCTGCAGGCCTGACCCCTGACCGGCCGGTGTCAGCGGGCCGGGGTGTCAGCGGGCCGGGTGCCGAGGGGTGAGGGCGGGGGCGTCGATGGGGTCCAGGTCGCGGGTGAACCAGACGGTCTTGCCCGGCGGCGCGGGCCGGGTGCCGAACTCGGTGGCGAGGGAGGCGACCAGGAGCAGGCCGCGGCCGGCCTCGGCCCAGTCCAGGACGGGGGGCGGCCCGGCGGGCACGCCGGGCGCGCGGGGGTCGGCGTCGCCGACCTCGCCGGTGAGGCGGACCCCGGCGGGTGCGGCCTCCAGGCGCAGGGCCAGGCGGACGGGCCCGGCGCCGTGCACGACGGCGTTGGCGACGAGCTCGTCCACGATGAGGACGACGTCGTCGACGTCGTCGGGGCCGGTGACGCACCAGCGGCGCAGTGACCGGCGGGTGAGCGCGCGGGCCTGCGCCGGGGCGCTGGGGCCGGCGGCCAGATCCCAGGCCGCCTCCGCGCCGCCGTCGCCATCGCCGTTCTCGCTGTCGTTTCCGGGGTCGTTTCTTATGTCGTTTCTGGTGTCCCCGCCCGCAGGCCTGGTGGTCCCCGTCCCCGTGGTGCGCACTGCCCCGTCCCCTCGTCTGTGCCGGGTCTGGCCGCCCGTTCGTGTGCGGTCGGTGCGGGCCCCGCGCGGCGACCCGCCGGTCTCCCCGCGTTTCCCCGCATCGACTCATATTCGTGGACGCTTCTCCCGGCGGGGCGGTGCACGGGCGCAGGCGACCCTCACCGCGGGGTGAGGTGAAGTTCACGTGCGGGGTGGCGGTGGAGGAGGCACTGGCGCGGAGCCGCTAGAGTGGGTGCGTCGGTGTGGCATGTGTCCCCCGGGCTCTACCTGATGCCTTCGGGGAATACCGCCGGTCCCATGCGGTCCGGGCTGGAGCTTCGTTGTGCCTTTCGCCGTGAGGCGACCACCACACCGGCTTGACGCCAAGGCCCCGGCGGGTTGATCCCGCCGGGGCCTTGGCGTTCGCCCCTCCTCGGCCCCTCCTTGCGGGCCGTCTCCGCCGTGCGCCCACTCTCACCCTCCTCACCCTCGTCCTCTCACATCCCAAATTATTCCTTGACAGGAATATTCGTCATGGGGAATGGTTGGGCCATGGAGGAGATCCTCAACGCCCTGGCCGACCCGGTCCGGTGGCGGCTCGTGGCCCTGCTGGCCGAGCGGCCGCGGCCGGTCGGCGTCCTGGCGCAGCTCGCCGGCGCGCGCCAGCCGCAGACGACCAAGCATCTGCAGACGCTGGAGCGCGCTGGCGTCGTCACCTCGCAGCGGGCCGGCCAGCGCCGCGTCTACGCGCTGCGGCCCGGTCCCCTGCGGGACCTGGCGGCGGCGCTCGGCCGCCTCGCCGACGACGCCGACCGGCTCGGCGGCGCGCACGAGACCTTCGACCGCTACGGGGCCGGCCTGGTGGCGGAGCGGCTCGCCGCGCGGGAGGCGGGGTGGGCCGACGGCCGCACGTTCGCCTTCGCCCGGTCGCTGCCGCGGGGTCCCGAGGCGGTCTGGCGGCACCTCACCGAGCCGTCGCTGCTGGCGGGGTGGTGGGCGCCGCAGGACCTGCGGGTGTCCGCGCTCGTGTTCGAGGCGCGGCCGGGCGGCAGGGTCGTCCTGGAGTACCGCGACGCCGAGGACGCCGGCGGGTCGGACGCGGTCGCCGGGCGCGCCGAGGGCGTGGTCGACGAGGTGCGGCCGGGCGAGCGCCTGTCCTACCGGTCCTCCCCGGTGCTGCCGGACGGGGAGCCGGCCTTCACCGCCCACGTCGATCTCGACCTGCGCCCCGAGGGCGCCGGCACCGGCCTGGACGCCCGGGTGCGGATCACCGGCAGCACGGTCGAGTCCGCGGACTTCGTCGCGGGCATCGAGATCGGCTTCGGGCAGAGCCTGGACAAGCTCGCGGCGGTCCTCGCCGCGGAATCTTCGCAGGGCACAGGGCACGACACCGAGTACGACACCGACCATGACGATGACTCAAGGAGCATGAGATGACCGGCACCACCGACCGCAGGGTGACAGCGAATCTGGCCCTGACCCTCGACGGGCGCTACCACGGCCCCGGCGGCCCCAGCGACTTCGGCTTGTTCGTCCCGTATGTGACCAGCGAGGTGGCCCGGGACCACCTCACCCGGATCCACGAGGGCGCCACGACGGCGCTGCTGGGCAGGGTCAACGCCGAGGGCTTCATGGGTTTCTGGCCGGCGGTCGCCGGGGACGCGGGCGCCGATCCGCGTGACCGCGGATACGCCAAGTGGCTGGTCGACACCGAGAAGGTGGTGCTGTCCACCACCCTGACCGAGGCGCCGTGGGAACGGACCCGCGTGGTGAACGCGCCCGCCGCGGACGTCGTCGCGGGGCTGCGAGCCGAGGGCGGGGGCGACATCCTGGTCAACAGCAGCGCCAGCGTCATCAAGCCGCTGCTGGCCGCCGACCTCGTCGACCGGCTGTACCTGCTGATCCTGCCCGAGATCGCCGGGGGCGGGGGGCGTCTGTTCGAGGACGGCCTGCCGTCGACCGGGTGGGCGCTGAGCCGCCAGGAGACCGGTGAGCTGGGCGAGATGGCCGTGATCTACGACCGCGTCCGCTGACGCGGCCGTGCCACGGTGGCCGCGGAGGCGCGCTCGTGCCGCCTCCGCGGCCACCGCGCGGGCGCGAAGGGCCTTTCCCGCGGGGCCGCCGGGGAGCCGGGGCGCGGGGCGGGCGGGCTGCCTCTAGAGGATCGCCGCGGCGATTCCGGCGGCGACCGCGGCCAGGACGATGATGACGGCGGCCGCGGCGAGGACGACCGTGCGTGCGCGGCGGGCGCGGGGGGTGCCGAGGCGGGCGAGGCGCTGGGCCAGCCGCGGGTCGTCCTCCTTCAGGCGGACCTCGATCTGGCTGAGGATCCGCTGCTCCTCCATCGACAGCGCCATGCTTCATACCTCCGGGGGGTGGTCAGGTGTGAGATTCCTCCCCACGGAGCATGATCATTATCCCTCGGGGGCGGTGGCCGTTGCGCCGCGTCCGGGGCGGCTCTCGTGGTGGAGGCGGTCCAGGGCGGTGACCGAGTAGGTGTAGGAGCGTCCGGGCTTGGCGGTGGGGTCGATGATGCCGCCGCCGCGGACGGCGGCGATGAGGCGGCGGGGGTCGACGGGCGCGCAGCCGGGCTTGGCGCCCTCGACGCGGTAGACGGCGTAGGAGGTGGCGCCCTGCGAGGCGCGCCAGGTGACCTTCACGCCCTTGCCGTCCTTGCCGGTGGCGGGGGCGGCGGCGGTGCCCTGGACGGGCGGGGGCGCCTGCCCGCCGCGCCGGGCGGGGACGGGCGGGACGGCGGGGCGGGTGTAGTGGTCGGCGCGGACGCGGGCGGCGGATCCGCGCCGGTTGGCGGCGATGTCGGAGGCGCTGAAGAACACGTCGCCGTTGATCTGCGGGTACTTGGCGTTCAGGGTGAGGTGGCGCGACAGTTCGTCGGGCTTGCGCCAGGCGGCGTCCTCGCCGACGCGGTAGGCGGCCTGCCCGATGGTCAGCTGAACGCCGGTGCCCTTGACCTGGCGGGCCCACCAGGGGGCGAGCTCGGCGTAGTCGGCGCGGGCGTCGCCGATGGGCCAGTACAGCTGGGGGGTGACGTAGTCGAGCCAGCCGCGTTTGATCCATTTGCGGGTGTCGGCGTAGATGTCGTCGTAGCTCTGCAGCGCGGCGGTCGGCGACCCGTCGGGGTCGCTGCTCTTGTTGCGCCACACGCCGAACGGGCTGATGCCGAACCGGACCCAGGGTTTGGCGGCGTGGATGCGGCCCGACAGCGACTCCACGAGGGTGTCGACGTTGCGGCGGCGCCAGTCGGCGCGCTTCATGCCGGCGCCGTAGGCCTTGAAGGCGGCGTCGTCGGGGAAGTCGCCGTCCTCGGGATAGGGGTAGAAGTAGTCGTCGAAGTGGACGGCGTCGATGTCGTACTTGGTGACGACGTCCATGACGGCGTTGGTGGCCAGCTCGCGGACCTGGGGCAGGCCGGGGTCGTACCACAGGCCCTTGCCGTACTTGCGGACCCAGTCGGGGTGCTTGCGGGCGGGGCTCTTGGGCGACAGCTTCTTCAGGTCGTCGTGGCGGGAGACGCGGTAGGGGTTGAACCAGGCGTGGAACTCCAGGTCGCGGGCGTGGGCCTCCTTGATCATGAAGGCCAGGACGTCGTAGCCGGGGTCCTTGCCCTGGGTGCCGGTGAGCCACTGCGACCACGGCTCGTAGGGGGAGTCGTAGAACGCGTCGGAGTTGGGGCGGATCTGGACGAACACCGCGTTCATGTTCATCGCGGCGGCGGTGTCGAGAAGGCGCGTGAACTGCCCGCGCTGGTCGGCGGCGGAGGCGCGGGGGTCCCGGGGCCAGTCGATGTTGCCGACGCTGGCGATCCACATGCCGCGCAGCTGGCGTCCCGCGGCGCCGTCGGGGGCGGGGACGGCCGGGCACTCGGCCTTGGCTCCCGGGGGGACGGCCCCGTCCTCGCGTCCGGTCGTGCCGCCGAAGGCGGTGATGCCGCAGGCGGTGAGCGCGCTCGCCGACGCGCCCGCCGCCAGCGCCGCCGCCACTTGCCGGGTCCTCGATCGCCATGCCATAGCGGCCCATTGTTACGCACGCGCCGGGATGCCATGCACGAAACGCGGCCGCCCGTGTGATCCCTCACCGTCCCGTTTCGCCTGATCCTCGCGTTGCGATCTTCGAACACGCGTTCCATACTGGCGGGACGCAACTTCGCTCACGTGTTCGAGGAGGTGGGGGGTGCGCTGGGATCACCTCCGGCTGGACGGGGACGACGGGCCGGCGCCGCCGCTGATCGAGCGCGGCGCGGTGGCGCGCACGTTCGACACCCCGGAGTTCCGCGGCATGACCTTCTACGAGGTGCGCGCCCGGACGGTCCTCAACAAGGTCCCCGAGGCGTCCCGCGTCCCGTTCCGCTGGACGGTCAACCCCTACCGGGGCTGCACCCACGCGTGTTCTTACTGTTTCGCCCGCAAAAGTCACGAGTATCTGGATTTTGATGCGGGTGCGGACTTCGACTCGCGGATCGTGGTGAAGGTGAACGCCGCCGAGCGGGTCCGGGCGGAGCTGGCGGCGCCGCGGTGGCGGGGCGAGCACATCGCGATGGGCACCAACGTCGACTGCTACCAGCGGGCCGAGGGCCGCTACCGGCTGATGCCGGGGATCATCACGGCGCTGGCGGAGGCGGCCAACCCGTTCTCGATCCTGACCAAGGGCTCGCTGATCCTGCGCGACCTGCCGCTGCTGGTGGAGGCGGCGGCCCGCACGCGGGTCGGCGCGGCGGTGTCGGTGGGGTCGCTCGACCGTGACCTGGGGCGGGCGGTGGAGCCGGGCGCGCCGCCGCCGCGCCGGCGGCTGGAGGTGTGCGCGGCGCTGAACGAGGCGGGCATCGGCTGCGGGGTGCTGATGGGCCCGGTCCTGCCCTACCTGTCGGACTCCCCCGCCCAGCTGGAGGCGGCGGTCCGGCAGATCGCCGACGCGGGCGCCACGTCGGTGTCGGCGATCACGCTGCACCTGCGCCCCGGGGCCCGCGAGTGGTTCCTGTCCTGGCTGCGCGAGCACCACCCCGGGCTCGTCGTGCCGTACGCGCGCCTGTACCGCGGCGGCGCCTACGCGCCGCGCGAGTACCAGGAGCGGATCGCGCGGCGGGTCCGCGACCTGGCCGCCGAGTACGGCGTCGGCGGCCGCGCGGCGCACCGCCGCTCCCCCGCCCCTCCGCCTCCTCCCGCCGCGCGATCCCGGCCGGAGCAGCTGACTCTCCTGTGACACCGCCTCCCCCCGCCTCCCCCCGCCTCCCCCCGCCTACGCCGCCGGGGAGGGGCGGCGGTGGACGGCGAGGTCGGTGCGGCCGGGGGCCAGGTGGGGGCGCAGGGTGAGGTCGTCGGTGTAGTCGCCGCCGCGCTCGCTGCGGTAGGCGATGGGTTCGGCGGTGGGCAGGGCGTGCAGGCGGGCGTCCAGCGCGGCGGCGGCCGCGGTGTGGTCGGCGGGGGCGGCGCGGTCGGCGCCGGTGATGACCAGCGGCGGCAGGACGTCCATCCCGGTGTAGAACAGCGTGCCGTGCAGGAGGGGGAACAGCAGGTCCTCGGCGGCGCCGTGCAGACCGCGGGGGCCCAGGCCGCGGGAGCGGGCGCCGGCGGTGGTGACGACCAGGGCGCGGCGCCCAACCAGGCCGCCGTCGCCGTAGCGCCGGGTGCGGCCGGAGCGGTCGGTGACGCCGAACGCGAAGCCCTGGACGAACACGCGGTCGAACCAGCCCTTCAGGATGGCGGGCATCCCGTACCACCACAGCGGGAACTGCACGACCAGCGCGTCCGCCCAGCTGATCTTGTCGTGTTCGGCGCGGATGTCGGGGGCCAGGGCGCCGGCGGCGTGGGCGCGTTCGGACGCGGCGCCGACGATGAGACGGTCGGCGGGGTCGTGGCCGAAGTCGGCGGGGCCGACCACGGGGTTCCAGCCCATCGCGTACAGGTCGGAGTGGCGCACGCGGTGGCCCTGGCGGCGCAGGGTGGCGGCGCCGTGGTCGCGCAGCGCGCCGTTGAGGGAGCGGCCGTCGGGGTGGGCGAAGACCCACAGGACGTTCACGGAGCTGCCTTCCTTCCCGGTGTGCCGGTCTTTTCTGTGCCGGTCTTTTCTGTGCCGGTTTCTTGGTGCCGGTCGGTGTGGTGTCGATGCTGCCGGGCGCGCGGCGGTCGCGGTGAGTGGCCGGTGGGCCATGGTGTGCAAGGATCGGGCCATGGCGGGCGGGGTCCACCGGGTGGCGGTGCTGGTGCGCGAGGGCGTTCTGCCGATGGAGCTGGGGATCGTCCATCAGCTGTTCGGGCAGGCGCGGTCGGCGCGGGGGGCGCCGCTGTACGAGGTGGTGTCGTGCGGGGTGGAGCCCGGGCAGGTCCGGGCGGACGCCGATTTCGCGGTGGCGGTGCGGCACGGGCTGGAGGCGCTGGAGGTCGCGGACACGGTGGTGGTGCCGGCGTCGCACCTGCTGGACGAGAGCCGTCCGGGGCAGGGGCCGGTGCCGGGGGCGCTGGCGGCGGCTGCGGGGCGGGGCGCGCGGGTGGCGTCGGTGTGCACGGGCGCGTTCGTGCTGGCCGCGGCGGGGCTGCTGGAGGGGCGGCGCGCCACGACGCACTGGCTGTCGTGCGGGCGGCTCGCGGAGATGTTCCCGGGTGTGCGGGTGGACGCTGCGGTGCTGTTCGTCGACGAGGGCGCGGTGCTGACCTCGGCGGGCGAGGCGGCGGGCATCGACCTGTGCCTGCACATGATCCGCCGCGATCACGGCGCGGCGGTGGCGGGGGACGTGGCGCGCCGCACGGTGGTGCCGCCGCACCGGGAGGGCGGGCAGGCGCAGTTCACGGCGCTGCCGGTGCCGCCCGCGGGGGCGTCCTCGACGAGCGCGGCGCGGGCGTGGGCGCTGGAGCGGCTGGACCGGCCGGTGACGCTGGCGCAGCTGGCGGCGCGGGCGTCGACGAGCGTGCGGACGTTCACGCGCCGGTTCCGGCAGGAGACGGGCGTGTCGCCGCAGGTGTGGCTGACGGCGCAGCGGGTGCAGGCGGCGCGGCGGCTGCTGGAGGAGACCGACCTGCCGGTGGACCGGGTCGCCGAGCGGGCGGGGTTCGGGACGGCGGCGTCGCTGCGGGCGCACCTGCACGCGGCGATCGGGGTGTCGCCCTCGTCCTACCGCGCGACGTTCCGCGGCCCGGGCGGCGCCTGAGGGGTCAGGCGTGCTCGGCGTCGAGCTCGACGGGTTCGGCGATGACGTCGACCATGGCGCCGTTGCGCAGCACGGTGATCGGCAGGGGCCGGCCGATCGCCTCGGCGAACATGAGCCGCTGCAGGGACTGGGCGTCGGTGACCGGCGCGCCGCCGGCGGTCAGGACCAGGTCGCCGCTGCGCAGCCCGGCCCGGTCGGCGGGCCCGGCGGGCACGACCTCGGCGACGCGCAGCGCCTCGCTGCGGCCGGTGCGCTCGCGCAGGTCGGCGGGCACGGGGACGGGCGCGGCGGCCAGGCCGAGGAACGCGCGGCGCACGCGGCCGTCGCGGATGAGGGCGTCGATGATGCGGCGGGTGGTGGCGTTGACGGGGACGGCCAGGCCGAGGCCGATCCCGGCGACGGCGGTGTTGACGCCGACGACGCGGCCGTGGGCGTCGGCGAGCGCGCCGCCGGAGTTGCCGGGGTTGAGGGCGGCGTCGGTCTGGATGACGTCCTCGATGACGCGGACGGCGGTGCCGGTGCGGGTGCGCTGGGCGGCCGGCAGGGACCGGCCGAGGGCGGACACGACGCCGGCGGTGACGGATCCGGCCAGGCCGAGGGGGTTGCCGACGGCGACGACGAGCTGCCCGACGGCCAGGGCGTCGGCGTCGCCGAGGGTGACCGGGTCGGGGACGAGACCCTCGGCGCGGACCACGGCCAGGTCCGACAGGGGGTCGGTGCCGACGACGGTGAACGGGCCTTCGGCCCCGCCGGAGAACGCGGCGTGCCCGCCGGTCGCGGCGCCGACGACGTGGGCGTTGGTGAGCAGGAACCCGTCGCCGGTGAACACCACGGCCGACCCGGCGCCCTCGCCGCGGCGGTGCCGGACGCGCAGGGCCGCCACGCGCGGGGTCAGGTCGCGGGCGACGGCGGTCACGACGCGCGAGTAGGCGTCCAGCGGCGGCTCGTCCCCGGCGGGCCGGTCCGCGCGGGGGTCGCTGTCATAGGGGATCATCGCACCTCCCGATGATTACATCGTTACACGGTAACGGTGTGAGGGGGATGTGTGTTCCCGGCCCGGTCCGCCGGGTCGGCGCGTTCCTCTGCTTCCCCGGGGCGTTGCCGGTGGCGTTGCTTCCGGGCCCGGGGTCAGCGCAGGGTGGACAGGCCGCCGTCGACGTGCAGGACCTGCCCGGTGACGTAGGACGCGCGGTCCGACAGCAGGAACACCGCGGCGTCGGCGACCTCCCACGCGGTGCCCTGCCGCCGCATCGGGATCAGCTCCGCGACCCGGTCGCGGCCGGCGTTCCCGGCGGAGGCGTCGCGGCCCATCACGGTGTCGATCAGGCCCGGCGCCACCACGTTGGCGCGCACG
Organism: Actinomadura sp. NPDC048032; assembly: GCF_040653175.1. Classification (NCBI taxonomy): domain Bacteria; kingdom Bacillati; phylum Actinomycetota; class Actinomycetes; order Streptosporangiales; family Thermomonosporaceae; genus Actinomadura; species Actinomadura sp. NPDC048032. The sequence continues at coordinate 18,250 of NZ_JBEZJP010000050.1, read as the reverse complement.
CCGCGGGGCGCGCCCTCGGCGGCGATGTGGCGTACCAGCCCGGTCAGGCCCGCCTTGGAGGCGTCGTAGGACGGCGACCGCGAGCCCGGCTTGGTCCCGGCCAGCGACCCGATGAACACCATCGCCCCGCCCGCGTCCAGCGCCGGCATCGCGGCCTTGCCGACCAGGAACGGCGCCCGCAGGTTGACGTGCAGGACGCGGTCCCAGTCGGCCAGCGCCGTGCCCGCCAGCCCGTACCCGATGCCGATCCCCGCGTTGAACACCACCCCGTCCAGGCCGCCGAGGGCCTCCGCGGCCTGGAACACCACGCGGTCGCAGGCCGCCGGGTCGGTCACGTCCGCCGTCACCACGCGGGCCCGGCCCCCCTCGGCCTCGATCATCGCGGCGGTCTGCCCTGCGGCGTGCCCGTCGACGTCGGCGCACGCGACCGCCGCGCCCTCCCGCGCGGCGGTGACCGCGATCGCGCGGCCGTTGCCGACCGGCGCGGCGGGGTCGTCGCTGGGGCGCGTCCCCGCGCCGACGACCAGGATCCTGCGGTCCGGCAGCAGCCCGCCGGGCGGTTCGATGTCGGGCATGCCCGGCACCGTAGCCGACGGCGCCGCCCCCGCCCAGCCCCGCCGGCCCCGGCCCGGCTGCGGGAACCCGTCCGGGCCGGGGCCCGCGGCGGCTAGGGTGCGATCATGGGATCGGCTTCGGACACACGCGCGGAAACGGCGGCGCCGGCCGAGGTGGTCGAGCGCGCCGCCGGCCTGGGCGGCGAACTGGTGCTGCGCCGGGCGGGCGGCCACTACGAGATCATCAGCAACGGCGTGTTCCTGATGGACACCCGCAACGGCGAGTCCGAGCGGCTGCTGGTCCGCGCCGCCCTCGACGCGGCCGCGCGGCGCCCCGGCGGGCCGGCGCGGGTCCTCATCGGCGGCCTCGGCGTCGGGTTCTCCCTCGTCGAGGCCCTCACCGGCGACGGCGTGGAGCACGTCACCGTCGTCGAGCGCGAGCCCGCCGTCATCGCCTGGCACGCCACCGCGCTGCGGCCCTGGTCCCGGGGCGCCCTGGACGACCCCCGCGTCACCGTCGAACGCGCCGACCTTCTCGACTACGTCGCCGCCCCCGGCACGGGCCGCTTCGACGCGGTGTGCCTGGACATCGACAACGGCCCCGACTGGACCGTCACCCCCGGCAACGCCCGCCTGTACGCGGCCACCGGCCTGGACGCCCTCGCGGCGCTGCTGACGCCGCGCGGCGTGCTCGCGGTGTGGAGCGCGGGCGCCGCGCCCGCGTTCGAGGCGCTGCTGCGGGACCGGTTCGGGTCCGTGGAGGCCAGGCCCGTCCCGGTGCCGCGCGGCGAGCCCGACATGGTCTACCTCGCGGGCGAGCCGCGCGGCGACCTCGGCCGGGAGGCGGCGACAAAGCGGGGGCGCTCGTTTCTGTAGGCCGCGGCGTCCACTCCGGAAAAGCAGTTCGCTAGGTTTCGGCCTGACACAACCGTTTTGGGAGGATCTGTGGCTACTGCCCACGCTGCCCGGCGGCGTCCCGCCGTCCTGGGCGACCTGCTGCCCGGCTCGCTGGCCCGCGACGCCGCGCTCGTCATCGGCGCCGCCGCCTTCGTCGGCCTCGCCGCGCAGATCGCGGTCCCGCTGCCCGGCACCCCCGTGCCGGTGACCGGACAGACCTTCGCGGTGCTGCTCACCGGCGCCGCCCTCGGCTTCGGCCGCGCCGGCCTGGGCATGCTGGTCTACCTGCTCGCCGGAATGGCCGGCGTCCCCTGGTTCACCGACGGCACCTCCGGCGCCGGGTTCCCCACCCTCGGCTACGTCATCGGTTTCGTCGCCGCCGCCGCCGTCGTCGGACGCCTCGCCCAGCTCGGCGGCGACCGCACCCCGCTGCGCACCATCGGCACCATGCTCACCGGAACCGCCATCATGTACGCCGCCGGCGTCCCCTACCTGATGGCCGCCCTGCACGTCGACCTCGCCAAGGCCCTCGACCTGGGCGTCACCCCGTTCCTGGCCGGCGACGCGCTGAAGGTCCTGCTGGCCGCCGGACTGCTGCCCGCCGCCTGGAAGCTCACCGGCGCCGCCCGCCGCTGACCCCGCCCCGGCCCCGCCGCGTCCCGTCCCCGTCCCCGCGCATGGGGACGGGACCGACGGGCATACGCACGACCAGGCCCGTGTGGCGCACACCTCACCCCCCACCGCCACCCCGCCCGTTTGAACAGGTTCAAATCTGGCGTACAGTGGCTCACGTGAAGCTCGCCGTGACAGCACCGGACCGACTCACCGTCCGCACCGTCCCGATCCCCGACCCGGGCGACCTCGTCGCGCGGCTTCCGCACCCCTCCGCGCTCGCCTGGATCCGCCACGGCGAGGGAATCGTCGGCTGGGGCGAAGCCGCCCGCCTCACCCTCCCCGGCGGCCACGACCGCTTCGACGCCGCCGCCCGCATGCTCCGCGACCTGTTCGGCGCCGCCGCCGTCGACGACACCGTCAACGCCCCCGGCTCCGGACCCGTCGCCTTCGGCACCTTCGGCTTCGACCCCAAATCCCCCGACTCCACCCTCATCATCCCCCGCCGCATCCTCGGCCGCCGCGACGGCCACGCCTGGCTCACCACCATCGGCGACGACACCGACCCCCTCACCCTCGCCAACCCGCCCCAGGCGCCCACCGGCCTGCGCTGGAGCGACGGCGCCCTCCCCGAACACGCCTGGAAGCACGCCGTCGCCACCGCCGTCGACCGCATCCGCCGCGGCCACCTCCGTACCGGCGCCCCGCCCCCGCCCCGCCCCGCCGACAACACCGGCCACCTCGGAAAAGTCGTCCTCGCCCGCGACCTCACCGTCCGCGCCGACACCCCCATCGACGCCCGCGTCCTGCTCCAGCGCCTCGCCGCCCGCTACCCCGGCTGCTACACCTTCTCCTGCGCCGGCATGGTCGGCGCCACCCCCGAACTCCTCATCCGCCGCACCGGCGGCGACATCGAGTCCCTCGTCCTCGCCGGCACCACCGCCCGCGGCGACACCCCCGCCGACGACCAGGCCCGCGCCGCCCGCCTCTTCGCCTCCGCCAAGGACCGCGAAGAGCACCGCTACGCCGCCGAGATGGTCCGCGACGCCCTCACCCCCCTCTGCGCCCACCTCACCGTCCCCGACGAACCCGAACTCCTCACCCTCCCCAACGTCCTGCACCTCGCCTCCCCCCTGCGCGGACGCCTGGCCGCCGACCGCTCCGTCCTCGACGTCGTCGCCGCCCTGCACCCCACCCCCGCCGTCTGCGGCACCCCCACCGACACCGCCATGGACCTCATCCGCGAGCTCGAGGGCATGGACCGCGGCCGCTACGCCGGCCCCGTCGGCTGGGTCGACGCCCGCGGCGACGGCGAATGGGGCATCGCCCTGCGCTGCGCAGAGATCGACGGCACCCGCGCCCGCCTGTTCGCCGGCTGCGGCATCGTCGCCGACTCCGACCCCGACGCCGAACTCGCCGAAGCCCGCGCCAAGTTCCGCCCCATGCAGTACGCCCTGCAGGGCTGACCCGGCAGCGCCACAGCACAGCCACGGCACCGGCACACTGGACCCATGCGCGCGAGCCGGCTGCTGTCCCTCCTCCTGCTCCTGCAGACCAGGGAACGCATGACCGCCCGGGAACTGGCCGCCGAGCTGGAAGTCTCCGTCCGCACCGTCTACCGCGACGTCGAATCCCTCAGCGCCGCCGGCGTCCCCGTCTACGCCGACCGCGGACCCGACGGCGGCTACCGCCTCCTCAACGGCTACCGCACCCGCCTCACCGGCCTCACCGCCACCGAAGCCGAATCCCTCACCCTGTCCGGCCTCCCCGGCCCCGCCTCCCAGCTCGGCCTCGGCGACGTCCTCGCCGCCGAACTCAAACTCATGGCCGCCCTCCCACCCGACCTGCGCACCCGCGCCTCCCGCATCCGCGAACGCTTCCACCTCGACGCCCCCGGCTGGTTCCGCACCCCCGACGACGTCCCCCACCTGCACGCCACCGCCGACGCCGTCTGGAACCAGCGCCGCATCGAGGTGCTCTACCGCCGCTGGCGCCGGCCCCAGCAGGTCACCCGCCGCCTGGAACCCCTCGGCGTCGTCCTCAAGGCCGGCACCTGGTACCTCATCGCCCGCCCCGCCCCCGACGACCCACCCCCCACCGGCACAGACACAGACACCGCCGGGACGCCCGGGGACACCGCGCGCGAACCCCGCACCTACCGCATCTCACGCGTCCTGACCCTGCGCACACTCCCCGACCACTTCGACCGCCCCCACGGATTCGACCTCGCCGCCTTCTGGGCCGCCTACGCCGAACGCTTCGAAGCCGACGCCTACCGCGAACACGCCACCGTCAAACTCTCCCCCGACGGCCTCACCCGCGCCCCGATCCTCCTCCCGCCCACCATGGCCCGCGCCGCCCTCGACACCGCCACCCCGCCCGGCCCCGACGGCTGGGTCCACGCCACCCTCCCCATCGAATCCGTCCGCCACGCCCACGTCGAGTTCCTCAAACTCGGCGCCGACGTCGAGGTCATCGACCCCCCGCACCTCCGCGCCATGATCGCCGCCACCGCCCGCACCCTCGCCGCCCGCTACACCCCCGACCAGACCTGACCCACCACCCGACACGAAAACCCACGAGAAGGCCGAGCGCGGCAATCGGCGCCAGACCGACCACCCTCACCCTGTTACCTCCTCCCGCCGGCACTCGTCATGGGTGTGACGGCCGAACACCAACGGCCGCCCCACCGACGAGCAAAACGAGGACAGGATGCTGACCGACATCATGTACGTGACGGTCTACGTCACCGATCAGGACCGCGCGCTGAGGTTCTACACCGACGGGCTCGGCCTGCAGAAGCGGATCGACTTCCCGGGGCCCGACGGACGCTTCCTCACCGTCGGCGTCCCCGACAACCCCGTGCAGATCATCCTGTGGTCGCACGCGGCGGCCGCCGGACAGCCGGGTGAAGCCGGCCGGCACGCCGCGCCCGGCCCGCTGATCCTCGAATCCGACGACCTGCGCCAGGACTTCGAGATCCTGCGCCGGCGCGGCGTCACCTTCACAGACCCCGAACCCGTGGACTACCCGTTCGGCATCCGCGTCGAGGCAGTGGACCCGGACGGCAACCGAATCTCCCTGCGTCAGCGGCGAAAGCCGTGACCGCCCACCCGTCCGGCCTGGTGACCGAGGCGTTCGAAGCCCAGCGCGATCGGCTGCGCGCCGTCGCCTACCGCGTGCTGGGCTCGCACGCCGACGCCGAGGACGTCGTCCAGGAAGCCTGGATGCGCCTCGTCCGCCAAGACGAGGCGACCATCGCCAACCTCGCGGGCTGGCTGACCACCGTGGTCGGCCGGATCAGCCTGGACGTCCTCAGATCACGCCAAGCCCACCCCGAAGCCGCCTACGGGCAGCAGTACGTGGACCTCGTGGTGACGCCCGCCGACGACCCCGCGCCGGACGAGCAGGCCGTGCTGGCCGATTCGGTCGGCCTCGCCCTGCTCGTCGTGCTCGACTCGCTCACCCCGAGCGAGCGCCTGGCGTTCGTCCTGCACGACATGTTCGCCGTCCCGTTCCGCGACATCGCCCAGATCCTGGGCAAGACCGCCGACGCCACCAAGATGATCGCCAGCCGCGCCCGGCGGAAGGTCCAGGCCACGGACCGGCCGGCCGGCCCCGGCCGCGAGCACCGAGAGGCCGTCCGCGCGTTCCGCGCCGCCGCCGTCACCGGCGACTTCGAGGCGCTCCTGCGCGTCCTGGACCCGGACGTGGAACTGACCGTCGACACCCCCGGCGGCATCGTGGTCACCCTCGGCGCCACCGAGGTCGCCGCCGGCGCCCGCATGTTCTCCGGCGAAGCCGCCCGCCACCGGCCCGTCCTGGTCAACGGAATCCCCGGCCACATGTCGTGGCGCGCCGACGGAACGCCCCTCTCCGTCATCGCCTTCACCGTCACCGAAGCCCGGATCACCGGCATCCACATCGTCGTCGACCCCGCCAAACTCGCCTCGATCCGCCTGACCGCCCCGGCCTGAGGCGGCGTCGCCAGAGTCGGCCCGGCATGTGCGAGTCATCCCGGGCCGACCAACTTCCACCGACGCGTCCGCAAGCTCACCGCGCTCGCACCCCGCGCCACGCTCACGAAGCACCAGAACCCCCGGCGCACAACGCACGGTCGATCAGGGCACTGGCCGCGCCCTCCTGCTCCAGGACGTGCTCCAGCGAGTCCCCCCGCGCCTCCGACATCGACACCACCGCACTCCGCCTCCCGTCACCGGTCACACCGTTGAGCGTGATGTAACCGCCGTCCCCGCCCTCATGGCCCCAGTACGTCCCGCCGCAGCTCAAAGGACGCTCGACCAGGCCGAGCCCGTACCGGCCGCCCGGCCACATCCGCTCGACCTCCGCACTCACCGGAACGGTCCGCCTCATCTCCGCCAACTGCCGCGCCGGCAGCAGACGACCCGAAAGCAGCGCACGGAACAGACGGTTCTCATCCCGAGTCGTCGTCACCCACGAAAGGTTCCCGTAGTCCACCGTCACCTGATCGGTGACATCCACCCGCGCACCGGGACCGAAGAACTGGTACGCCCTGGCATGCGGCCGGGGCAACGACGGCGACGTCCCCAGCCACCGCGTCCGGTCGAGCCCGGCCGGACGCAGGACACGGTCCCCGATCTCCTCATGGGCGCGCCGCCCGGTCACCCTCTCGACGACCATGTCCAGCAGCACATAACCGGTGTTGGAATACGCCCAGCCCTCCCCCGGCGCGAAGTCCGGCGCATGAGCCATCGCCCGCGCCACCAGCTCCTCAGGCTCATGGACGTCATAGCGCTGCCGGTAGTACTCCTCCGGCGTGCTGTACCCCGGCAGATCGTCGTGGATCCCGCTGGTGTGCTGAAGCAACTGCCGAACCGTGATCCGGCCGCCGTCGTTCCCGTTCCCCCGCACCACCCCCGGCAGCCAGCGCTCCACGCTGTCGTCCAAAGAGAGCCGCCCCTCGGCCTCCAACTGGAGAACCACCACGGCGACCAGCGTCTTGGACGTGCTCGCCATACGGAAGAAGCCCTCAGAAGAGACCGGACGGCCCGTACCCAGATCAGCGGTCCCGCTGACGGCGACCGACTGCCGGCCGTCAGCCGCGACCACCCGGGCCTGCACACCACTGACACCAAGAGCGCGGATCGCCTCGGTATCGCGACGCAACCCCTCCACAGAACCCACCGGACGCGCCACCGCCGGAGTCACATCGGCGGCGAGCAGCGCCGCCACACCCAGCGCCACAGTGATGCGCTTACGCAGAGTCGAAACCATGCCCGAACGCTAGAACCGCCACCCGACCACGCACGATCAGGCACACCCCAAGATCGAAAGGGGGGCTGTCCCCCTCACCCCACCGGCGGCTGGCACCCCGGACACCAGAACAGGTTCCGCCCCGCCACCTCCCCCGAGGCCACCGCCGTCCCGCACACCAGGCACGGCAGCCCCGCCCGCCGGTACACGTACACCTCCCCGCCATGACCGTCCACCCGCGGCGCACGCCCCATCGCCTCCGGCGTATGCTCCGGCCGCACCGTGTCGATCCGCCCCGCACGCACCCCCGCCGCCATCAACCCCACCAGGTCGTCCCACAGCGCCGCCCACCGCCGCGCGCTCAACCGCCGCCCCGGCAGCCGCGGATCGATCTCCTGCCGGAACAGCACCTCCGCCCGGTAGATGTTCCCCGGCCCCGCCACCACCGACTGATCCATCAGCAGCACCGCGATCGGCGTCCGAGCCCGGCTGATCCGCCGCCACGCCGCCTCCGGATCGGCGTCCCCCCGCAACGGATCCGGCCCCAGCCGATCACGCAGCAGCTTCACCTCACCCGGCTCGAGTAGCTCGCAGGTATTAGGACCCCTCAGATCCGCATAGTGCCCGCCGCCCTCCAGCCGCAGCCGCACCATCCCGACCGGAGCCGGCGCCGGCCCCTCCCCGAACGCGTACTTGCCGTAGATGCCGAGATGCACATGCAGGATCCGGTCATCGTCGAACCCCAGCAGCAGATGCTTGCCGTGCGCGTCCGCCTCGGACAGCACCCGCCCGTCCAACCACCGCGCCCCCTCGGCGAACCGCCCCTGCGGACTCGTCGCGGCAACGGCGAGGCCGTCGAACATCCGCTGATGTTCGACGGCCAGACGGTGAATCGTGTGTCCCTCGGGCATGGCCCGGAGCATAGACCCGCCCTAGCGCAGCGGCTCCCCGACCTCACGCATGTGCCCCAGCGCCAGCCGGTACGACTCCACCAGCCCCGTCTCCGCGTACGGCAACCCCACCGCCGCGCAGTGCTCACGCACCAGCGGCTGCAACCGACGCAGACTGCACCGCGGAACACCCGGGAACAGGTGATGCTCGATCTGGTAGTTCAGACCCCCCATCAGCCAGTCCGTCACCAGACCGCCCCGCACGTTCCGCGACGTCAGCACCTGCCGGCGCAGATGCCCCCACCGCTCCCCCGGCCCAGGCATCGCCATCCCCTTGTGGTTCGGCGCGAACACCGCACCCAGGTGCACCCCGAACACCGCGTGCTGAATCGCGACCAGCGCCAGCGCCTGCCCCACCGGAAGCAACGCGAACGCCAGCCCCAGATACCCCACCGCATGGACGAGCAGCAGCCCGCCCTCCAGGACCTGGTCCCGCCGCGAACGCCCACGCAGGAACAGCAGGCTGCCCAGCTTCAGGTTCACGCCCTCCAGCGTCAGCAGCGGAAAGAACAACGCGGCCTGGTGCCGCGCCACCCACCGCAGAACACCCCGCTTGCCCTCCGCCTGCTCACTGGTCCACGCCAGCACGCCCTCCCCCACATCGGGGTCCTTGTCGACATGGTTCGGATTCGCGTGATGCCGGTTGTGCTTGTCGTTCCACCACCCGTGCCCCATCCCCAGCAGAAGGTTCCCCAGCAGAAGCCCCAGCCACCGGTTCGCCCGAGCGCTCCGCGCGATCTGCCGGTGCCCCGCGTCATGCCCGAGGAACGCCGCCCGCGCCGACAGCACGGCCAGAGGAATCCCCAGCAGGACCGTCCACCACCCGGCCCCCGCCCACGCGACCGCCCCCCACACCGCTGCCGTCGCCGCCAGGTTCAACCCGATCGCCCGCGCATAGTAACCGCGCCGCCGATCCAGCAGCCCGCTGCTGCGGACGCGCCGCGCCAGCGGCGCGAAATCACTGCCGGCCGACCGTTCGGCCGGCCGGGACGGAGCGGACAGGGTCGCGGGCATGGAGACTCCATTCACCAGGGGGTGGAACGTCACGCTGAACGCATGGAAGAAGACTCCTCGAAAGCTATGGAGAGCGAGACCGCCCGGTCGCCCCGCTGCGGAGCCATTCACCGTCTGGCTCCCAGGTCCCGGTACCGCCCGGCTCCCTCATCCGCCAAGTTGATCAACCAAGGCACAGCGGGCCCCTGCCCCCGAGCGCGGAGGGTGCCGCCATATAGGGTCACAAGTCATGGAAGATGACTCTCGGTGGATCGACCTGGACGGTGCCGTCAACGCCCGCGACCTCGGCGGCCTCCCCACCGCCGACGGCCGCGCCACCCGGCTCGGGCGCGTCCTGCGCTCCGACAACCTCCAGGACCTCTCGGTCGCCGACGTCCGGATCCTCCTCGACGACTACGCGCTCAAGAACGTCATCGACCTGCGCAGCGACGCCGAAGTGCGCCTCGAGGGACCCGGCCCCCTCACCCGCGTGCCGTCGGTGACGATCCACCAGCTCTCACTGTTCGCCGAGGGCGGCCGCCACACCGACGTCGCCGCCGACGTCGACAAGGCCCTGCCCTGGCAGGAGCGCCCCTCCGACGGCCCCGAACAGGACCGCTCCACCGGCCACTACCTCGGCTACCTCGCCGACCGCGGCGACTCCGTCGTCGCCGCCCTGCGCGTCATGACCCGCACCGACGGAGCCGCGCTGGTCCACTGCGCCGCAGGCAAGGACCGCACCGGAGTCGTCTGCGCCCTCGCCCTCGACGTCGTCGGCGTCACCCGCGAGGCGATCGTCGCCGACTACGCCCAGACCGGCGACCGCCTCGAAGCGGTCCTGGGCCGGCTGCGCGGCAGCGACACCTACGCGGCCGACCTCGACTCCCGTCCGGCCGACACCCACCAGCCCCACGCGGCCATCATGGAGAAGTTCCTCGCCCGGATCGACGAGGAGCACGGCGGAACCCTCGGCTGGCTCTCCGGGCACGGCTGGACCGACGAGGACACCGACACCCTGCGGGAGCGCCTCCTCGGCTGACCCGGAGGCTCCGGGAGCGTCGCCCCTCGGCCGCCCCCGGCCTCAGACGGCGCGCACCGTCATGACGGCAGGAAGATCGCGGTCGCCTCGTCGGCGAGCGCGGCGGAGCGCGGGGCGTCCGGATCGGTCTGCGCCAGATGCAGCAGGCCGAGGATGGCAGCGTAGGCGACCCGCGCCCGGGAGGTCGCCCGGTCCGGCGGCAGCCCGAGCTCGCGGTAGGTACGGGCCAGAAGTTCCAGCCGGGCCTGGTTCACCTCCCCGACCGCGTCCCTGACCCGCGGATCGTTGCGATCGCCGAGCAGGCTCAGGTGCACCGACGGCGCCAGCGGCTGGACGGACTCCACGACGATGGTGAGCAGCTCGCGCAGGCGCCGCACCGGATCAGCGATCGCGGCGAATTCGGCGAGCCCGCCTTCGCCGTGGGTCCGCACCCACTCCGCGAGGGCCGCCGCGATCAGCTCGTCCCGATTCCGGTAGTGCGCGTAAAAGCTGCCCTTGGCAGGGCCCGCGTGGTGGACGACCGCGATGTCGAGCCCATCACCTCAGAGCTGATGCCCGGCTGCGCCTTCTTCCGGCTGTGGGGCCGGGACGAACGGCCCGCCTTCCCCGACGACGGCGCACCCCGCCCCGCCGAGGCGTGGTACCCGCCCCGGAACGGATCCCGCTTCATGATCAACACGGTTCCGCCGGGCGAGCCGGCCCCGGCTCCGGGCGTCGACACGGCCGCGGCCCTGGAAGAGCTGGAGCGGCGGATGCCGGGCGCTCTGGCCGCGAACGAGCCCGGCGCCCCGGGCATGCACACCACCGACAGCATCGACTACGTCCTGGTCGTCTCGGGCGAGGCCACATTGGAACTCGACGACGGCGAGCAGACCGTATTGCGGGCGGGCGACGTGCTCGTCCAGAACGGCACCCGGCACGCCTGGCACAACCGCGGCACCGAACCCTGCACGATCGTCGGAGTCGCCATCGGTGCGGACCGCATCCGCGAGGCGTAGGACGACCAGCCTGGGCCACTGCGGCGCGCGGACGACGACCGGCCGCTTCGACTCGACCACGCTGCAGGTCGGCGGTTCGAGTTCGTCCGGCTGCGTCCGGCATTGCTGCGGAGCGCCAGACACCGAGCCCGCGCGGCCTGCCCTTGCATGACGGTATGGGCTGGTGGCACGTGGAGCCGACAGCAGGCGCAGCTTGGTCGTCGTGGTGGTTTTTTAGGCTGGACGAGTGATTACTCGTCCAGCCCGACGCCTTTACAATGTAATTTGAGGGTTAAAGTATTATGGACGGGGTGTCGGTTCTTCGTGCGGGTGGGCTCTCGATCAGGCGAGGATGTCGCGGACGGCCGCGTGGGCGGCCTGGCGGAGGTCGGCGTGCAGGGCCGCGTTCGCTTCCCTGTCGGTGCGGGCCTCGATGATCCGCAGCCCCTCCCCCGCCAGCGCCTTCGGCAGGTCAGCGGCCGCGGCGAGCCGCCGGTACGGGACGCCGTGCGCGGCGGCGACCGCCTCCAGGTCCACCTGGTGCGGCGTCCCGAAGACCCGCTCGAACGGGCCGCGCAGCGCCGCCTGCGGAAGCAGCGAGAAGATCCCGCCTCCCTGGTTGTTCACGACCATGATCGCCAGGTCGGGGCGCCGCTCCCGCGGCCCCAGGATCAGGCCGTTCTGGTCGTGCAGGAACGCCAGGTCGCCGAGCAGGGCGTAGGAGCGGCCGCTGTGCGCCAGCGCCGCGCCCATCGCCGTCGACACCAGCCCGTCGATGCCGCTGGCGCCCCGGTTGGCCATGATCCGGATACCGCGCCGCGGCCGCATCACCTGGTCCAGGTCGCGGATCGGCATGCTCGCCGCCGTGAACAGCAGCGACCCGCCCGGCAGCGCCGCGACCATGTCGCGGGCCAGCCGCGGCTCGCTCACCTCCGGGACGGCGTCCAGGACGGCGTCCACCGCCTCGGCCGCGGCCCGGTCGGCGGACCGCCACGACTTCAGCCACGTGTCGTCGCCCGACACCACCGGGATCTCGACCTCGGGCGCCACCTGCGTCGCCGACCGCACGGGGTCGGGCCAGTGCGCCAGGTCGGGCGCCAGGACGATGTGCTCCTCCGCTCGGCGCAGCAGCGACAGCAGCGGGCGCGACAGGCCCGGCTTGCCCAGCGTCACCACCACCTCGGGACGGTGCCGCTCCACGAACTCCGGGACGCCCAGCAGGAAATGGTGCGACGACAGCGCGTGGTCGCCGTAGCGGGCGTTGCCGTTCGGCTCGGCGAGCACCGGCCAGCCGGCCATCGACGCCGCCGCCACGTACCGCTTGACGTTCACCGCACCGTCCCCGACCACCAGGACACCGCGCCGCGTCGGCGGGACGTGCAGCACCGACCCGGGCGTCGCCGGGCGCACCTTCGTCCACGCGCCGGTCGCGTCCCCGTCCAGGGGCTCGCACCACGTCTCGTCGCCGTCGGGGATCAGCGGTTCGCGGAACGCCGCGTTCAGGTGAACCGGCCCGGGGACGGGCGCCTGCGCCAGCCCCCACGCGCGGCTCACCAGCGACCGCCAGTACGCCACCATGCCCGGACGGTTCTCCGGGACGCCGATCTCGGCGCTCCACCGCACCGCCGTCCCGTACAGCTTCACCTGGTCGATCGTCTGGTTCGCGCCCGTGGCGCGCAGCTCCGGCGGCCGGTCCGCCGTGATCACGATGAGCGGGACGCCCGACTCGTGCGCCTCCACCACCGCCGGATGGAAGTTCGCCGCCGCCGTGCCCGACGTGCACACCAGCGCGACCGGGCGCCCCGACCGCTTCGCCATGCCCAGCCCGAGGAACGACGCCGAACGCTCGTCGATCCGCACGTGCAGCCGGAGACCGCCCGCCTCCTCGGCGGCGTGCAGCGCCAGCGCCAGCGGCGCCGACCGCGAGCCCGGCGCCAGCACTACGTCGGTCATCCCGCACCGCTGAAACTCGTCGACCAGGACGCTCGCCAGCGCGGTCGCCGGGTTCACGGCGCCACCTCCACCACCGCCGGGCCGTCCAGATGGGCCTGCGCGGCCAGCGCCCGGCTCCGCCACGCCCCGTCGGGGGCCTCCCAGCGGCGCAGCGCCTCCTCGTCCACCGCCGGCCGGCGCACCTCGATCTCCCCCGCGACCGGACGCAGCGGGTCGCGCACGACGTCGCCCTCCAGCAGCGGCAGCGTTCCCAGCCCGCACGCGTAGGGCAGCTCCGGCAGCGCGGCGGCCAGCGCCACCCCCGCCGCCAGCCCCACCGACGTCTCCACCGCGCTCGACACCACCACCGGCAGCCCGCACGCCTCCGCGACCCGCAGCGACGCCGCGACCCCGCCGAGCGGCTGCACCTTCAGCACCGCCACGTCGGCGGCGCCCGCCGCGCGCACCTTCAGCGGGTCCTCGGCGCGGCGGATCGACTCGTCGGCCGCGATCGGCACGTCCACGCGGAGCCGCACCGCCGCCAGCTCCTCCAGCGTCGCGCAGGGCTGCTCGGCGTACTCCAGCTCCCACCGGTCCAGCGACCGGATCATCCGGGCGGCGTGATCGACGTCCCAGCCGCCGTTCGCGTCGATCCGTACCCTGCCCCGCGGTCCGATCGCCGCGCGGACGGCCTCCACCCGGGCCAGGTCGTCGGCGTCGCTCTGGCCGCGCTCGGCGACCTTCACCTTCGCGGTGCGGCAGCCGGACTCGCGCGTCATCTCGAAGGCCCGCTCCGGGCCGACCGCCGGGATCGTCGCGTTCACCGGGATCCGGTCGCGGACGGGCGCGGGCCAGACCTCCCACGCGGCCTCGCGGGCGGCGGCCAGCCAGCGGGCGCACTCGGCCGGACCGTACTCGGCGAACGGCGAGAACTCCCCCCAGCCGGCGGGGCCCCGCAGCAGGGCGCCCTCCCGCCGCGTCACGCCGCGGAACCGCGTCCGCATCGGGATGGAGTACACCCGCACTCGCCGACCCCCTGACCTGCCCGTCGAATCACGGCATTTCCGGATCACACCGTGCGCTCGAACCCCTAGTAGTACCACGGGAAACGCGACCAATCGGGATCGCGCTTCTCCAGGAAGGAGTCCCGTCCCTCGGCGGCCTCGTCGGTGCCGTAGGCCAGCCGCGTCGCCTCCCCGGCGAACACCTGCTGCCCCACGAGACCGTCGTCGACGAGGTTGAAGGCGTACTTCAGCATCCGCTGCGCCGTCGGGCTCTTGCCGTTGACCTTCCGCGCCCACTCCAGCGCCGTCGCCTCCAGCTCGGCGTGCGGGACGACGGCGTTCACCATGCCCATCCGGTGCGCGGCCTCGGCGTCGTACGCGTCGCCCAGGAAGAAGATCTCCCGCGCGAACTTCTGGCCTACCTGCCGCGCCAGGTACGCCGACCCGAACCCGCCGTCGAAGCTCGCCACGTCCGCGTCGGTCTGCTTGAACCGCGCGTGCTCCCGGCTGGCCAGGGTCAGGTCGCACACCACGTGCAGGCTGTGCCCGCCCCCGGCCGCCCAGCCCGGCACCACGCAGATGACGACCTTGCCCATGAACCTGATCAGCCGCTGCACCTCCAGGATGTGCAGCCGCCCCGCCCGCGCCGGGTCGATCGTGTCCGACGTCTCGCCCTCGGCGTACCTGTAGCCGTCCCTGCCGCGGATCCGCTGGTCGCCGCCCGAGCAGAACGCCCAGCCGCCGTCCCTCGGCGACGGCCCGTTGCCCGTCAGCAGCACGCAGCCGATGTCGCTGGACATCCGCGCGTGGTCCAGCGCGCGGTACAGCTCGTCCACCGTGTGGGGACGGAACGCGTTGCGCACCTCCGGGCGGTTGAACGCCACCCGCACCGTCCCGTGGTCGACGGCCCGGTGGTAGGTGATGTCGGTGAAGCCGAACCCCTCGACCTCTCTCCAGGCGTCCGCGTCGAACAGCTCCGAGACCATGTCTTCCTCTCCGTCGGGCGACCGCGCCGCGGCCGGGGCGCGGCGCTCGGGCACCATTCAACCGGCCCCGCGTTTGAACGCGTTCAGCGGGGTCGTCTACGCTGATGAGATCATGGATCGCCCGCTGCACGCCGTCGTTCTGCCGCCCGGCCCCCGCCTGCTGGACGCCCTCGCCCGTGCCCTCGACGGCGGCCCCGCGATCTGCCCCCTGCCCCCGGACCTGCCCGAGCCCGCGCTGCGCGGCCTCCTGGACGCGCTGGCCCCGGACGCGATCGAGACCGCCGGCGGCACCGTCCCGCACTCCCCCGGCGGCGGGCACCCGCCCGTCGACGCCGGCACGGCGGTGCTCATCGCCACGTCCGGCTCCACCGGCGCCCCCAAGTTCGTCGAGCTGACGGCCGGCGCGCTGCGCCATTCCGCCGCCGGCACCCTCGCCCGCATCGAGGCCGGGCCCGGCGACCGGTGGCTGTGCTGCCTGCCCACCAGCCACATCTCCGGCGCCCAGGTCCTCGTCCGCTCCCTCGTCGCCGGCACCGACCCCGTCATCGCCCCCCGCTTCGACGCCGCCGCCGTCGCGGCGGCCGAGGGTCTCCACGTCTCGCTCGTCCCCACGCAGTTGCGCCGGCTCCTGGACGCCGGCGCCGACCTGTCGCGGCTCGGCGCCATCGTGCTCGGCGGCGCCGCCGCCTCGCCCGGCCTGCTGGCCGAGGCCCGCGGCCGGGGCGGGCGCGTGTTCACCACCTACGGGATGAGCGAGACCTGCGGCGGCTGCGTCTACGACGGCACGCCCCTGGACGGCATGCGCGTCGCGCTCGGCGACGACGGCCGGATCCGCCTCGCCGGCCCCTCGCTGTTCACCGGCTACCGGCTGCGGCCCGAGCTGACCGCCGCGGCCAGGGACGGCGACTGGTTCCTCACCCAGGACCTCGGCGCGATCGAGGACGGCCGGCTGCGCGTCCGCGGCCGCGTCGACGACGTGATCAACACCGGCGGGGAGAAGGTCGTCGCGGGCGAGATCGCCACCGTGCTGTCGCGGCACCCGAAGATCCGCGACGTCGTCGTGGTCGGCCGCCCCGATCCCGAATGGGGCGAGCGGGTCACCGCCGTCGTCGTCCCCGCCGGGCCCGGCCTTCCGGAGCTGACCGAGCTGCGCGCGCTCGTGCGCGAGACGATGCCCGCGTACGCGGCGCCGCGCGAGCTGGAGCTGGTGGAGGCGATCCCGCTGCTTGCGTCCGGGAAGCCCGACCGGGCCCGGCTCCGCGCCTGCGCGCCCTGACGGAGGGCCGCGCCGCGCATGGCACGGTGACCGCCGGGGCAGAGGACGGATCATGGCGGCACAGAGCGGACGGCAGCGGACCGAAGGCCGGAACGACGGCGGCGCCCAGGACGAGAGCCTCCTGACCGTCGTCCTCGCGTTCGCCGCCAACCTCGGCATCGCCGTCGCCAAGATCGTCGCCGCGCTGATCACCGGGTCGGCGTCGATGGCGGCCGAGGCCGCGCACTCGATCGCCGACACCTTCAACGAGGTGCTGCTGCTGGTGGGCCTGCGCCGCAGCGGGCGCCCCGCCGACCGCCGCCACCCGCTCGGCTACGGCAAGGAGCGCTACATCTGGACCCTGCTCGTCGCCGTCGCGATCTTCGGGATGGGCGCGCTGTTCTCCTACTACCAGGGGATCGAGACGCTCATCGGGCACCGGGCGGCCGGCGAGTCCGGCACGATCGTCGGATACGCCGTGCTCGCGGTGGCGTTCGTGCTGGAGGCGGTCTCGTGGCAGCAGGCGGTCCGGCAGGTCCGGGCCGCCGCGCGGGCGGAGGACCTGCCGCTGCGCGCCTACATCCGCCGCACCGACGAGCCCACCTCGATCAGCGTCCTGCTGGAGGACTCGGCGGCCCTCATCGGGCTGCTCATCGCGTTCGGCGGCCTGGGCCTGCACCAGCTCACCGGGTCGGCGACGTGGGACGGCGTGGGCTCCCTGCTCATCGGCGTCCTGCTGACCGCCGTCGCGCTCGTGCTCGGCCGGATCAACCTGAACCTGCTGATCGGCTCGCAGGCCGACCCCCGGATCGTCGCCGACGTCCGCGCGCGCCTCGGCCGGGCGGACGAGGTGGAGTGGGTCGTGGACATCGTCACCGTGACCTTCGGCGCCGACCGCGTGCTGGTCTGCGCCCGCCTCGACTTCCGCGACTCCCTCACCGCCGCCGAGGTCGAGCGCGCCTGCGTCCGGATGGCCCGCGAGCTGCGCGGCGCGCACGAGGAGATCGACGAGGTGTTCCTCGAACCGGTCCCCCGCGACGACCCTGAGCTGCGCGAACGGGTCATCGCGCGTTATGGTCGGACATTGCGGCCCAAGGATTCGGGAGCGTAGTGGTCTATCTCACGTCTCCACGACCTGGGGCCTTTACGAAGTAAGGTAGAACCGGATCGGTTCGGGCGGTGTGAAACCGCTGGCCGTGGGCACCACGACCGTCTGGATCGCTCCTCCACGATCCCCCGCGGAGCGCCGCCCGGCGACGAAGCCGGGAACAACAGGCCCGTCCTGCGACGTTCCGTTAAGTGCGTGCGCCACGAGCGAACACAATCCGCGCCGCACTCACACACCGAAGGGAGGGGGGTGTCCCCATGCCGCGAAGCGCCGTCGAGACCCCGCTCACGGAGTCGCCGAGCCCCGCGCTCAACGACCTCCTCAAGCGTGGCCGCGCCCACGGGCGCCTCTCGCTCGACGAGGTGAGGGGGGCCTTCGAGACCGCCGGGATCAGCCCGGCCCAGGGCCGCTCCATCCTGCGCGAGCTGTCCGAGGCCGGCATCAGCCTGGCGGGCGAGCCCGACGCCGTCCGCAAGAGGGCCGCGGCCGCCGACCACGCCGGCGGGGAGACCGCCCAGGACACCTCCGGCGCCGCGGGCGCCGCCAGGAAGCGCACCGCCCGCAGGGGCGCCGCCAAGACCACCGCGAAGGCCGCCGGCGCGGCGCCGCGGCCCGCGGCGCTGCCGGTGTCGGAGCTGGTGCTCGCCGACCCCGACGCCCGGCGGCTGGAGCTCGTCGGCGGGCTCTCCGCGCGGATGCTCGCCCGCG
>NZ_JBEZJP010000049.1:0-29975 GCF_040653175.1 Actinomadura sp. NPDC048032 | reverse complement strand
CGACGACCCCGACGACCCCGACCGGGAGGATGCCACCCACGGCTGCAAGTACTACTCGGGCTGGAACAGCAGCGCGATGGTCAAGACGTTTCTCGGCGTGGACCCGCGGGGTCTGGCCAAGAACCTGTGCCTCGCGCCGGTCGACTGACCGGCCCGCACGCCCCGTGCTCGCGCGTGACGGGGGAGCGCCGAAGCGGCGTCCCGGCTTGGTGTCCAGCCGTGCGGGTCTAGCGGCGCACCTTGTACCTCAGGTGCAGCACCCGCTCGCCCTGGATGACCACGTGCGGGTCCTCCAGCAGGTACTGACGGTCGACGGCGCCGAAGAAGCGCTTGCCCGTCCCGAACACGACCGGCACCACGTCCATCGCCACCTCGTCCACGAGACCGGCCGCGAGGATCTGCCCGCCCACGTCGCCGGCGTTCACGGCGACGGCCCGGTCCCCGGCGAGTTCCTGGGCCTTCTCGATCGCGGCCGCAACGTCGCCGGCGAAGTGGTACGACGCCTCCGGGTGCCAGCCCTCGGGCTTGGGCCGGTGGGACACCACGACCACGTGGTCGCCCGTGGGCGGCCGTCCCTCCCAGCCGTTCACCAGGTCGAACAGGGTGCGGCCCATCACGATCACGCCGATCGACGCCCACGTCGACCCGACGTACTCCGCCGACGACTTCGAGACCCTGACGCCGCCTCCGGTGCCGGAGTGGTCGTACTCCCCGGCGCCGCCTCCGCCGATCGGGACGTCCCCGTCGAAGTACCAGTCATGGAGCGTTCCGACCTGGTCCTTGTCGTCGGCGATGAAGCCGTCGACCGACATGACGCTGTGCATGATCACTGTCCCCACGGGTCCCCCTCGGGTCTCGTCGCCTGTTCGCCTCCGATCCTGTCGTCTCCGGGAGCGGCCGCGCTTGTAAGAAATCAATCGGCGGGCATCGGGCCGCTGTCGGGCGGGAAACCCGCCTCGGCGGGGAACCGGCGCCGCAGGGCCAGGTACTCCGCCGGGGTGTGGCCGGTGAAGTCCTTGAACTCCCTGCTGAAGTGGGCCCGGTCGAAGTAGCCCGCCGCGTGGGCGAGGTCCGACCAGTCGACCGGGCGCAGGGCGTCCACGGAAAGGATCAGCCGCGCGAAGCGGTAGATCCGCGCCACCCGTTTCGGGGTGACGCCGACGTGGGACTTGAACTGCACGGCCAGGTGGTTGCCGCTCACCCCGGCGGCCTCGGCCAGCGCCCCGACCGGGACCGCGCCGTGGGACGTCTCCAGGCGTCCGCCGGTGTGCTGGACCAGCCCGAGTCCGCGCGGGGCCGCCTCGGCGAGCCGCGACCGCAGCTCCTCCTCCACCACCCGCAGCGCCTCGTTGGCCGACGCGCTTTCGCCGGCCCGGTCGCGGATCCGGTTCACGGACCGCTGCCAGACGGCGTCGGCGGGCACCCAGCGGTCGCGCAGCTCTGCCAGCGGCACGTCGACGAACGGCGACAGCCCCCACGGCTTGAAGTGCACCCCGACCAGCCGCACGCGTGCCGGGTACTCGATGAGGAAACGCCGGGTCCATACGCCCATGAACCATCCGCCGGCGAACACGGCCGGGGGCACCGAAGGGTCGGAGTCCCGCAGGCGGGCGGGTTCGCCCAGGTTGATGAACAGGTGCGCGGACGGCATCGGCGGCACGTTCATCCGGCGGTGGCGCGGCACCCCGGACAGGCAGTAGATGTCGTCGATGAACCGGTCGAGCGGCGCTGCGGGCACCCGGCCGACATATCTCATCGAAACAGTGTGGCCGACCGGGGCGATGGTCTCCACGCGCGGGGCCGTGGAGACAGCGTCTTACGGTCCGTTTCGCTATGGCTTCCTCCCGTATCGGCAATCGTGACCAAGCGGTTGCTCAGAGTAAGTTCCTCATGGTGTCGCATCGGGTTCCGTCCGCGATGCGGGGGCCGGGGGAGGAGCCGTCGTGCTGTACGGGGTCGATGTGGCGAGTTACGAGGGCAGGCCGGACTGGCGGCGAGTCCACGCCTCGGGGATCCGGTTCGGGTTCTCCAAGGTCAGCGAATCGACCACCTACGTGAATCCGACCTGGAGCCACAACCGCTCGGCGATGCTCGCGCTGGGCGCCGACTTCGTACCGGGCGGCTACCACTTCCTCCACGGGGGCGACGGGGCCGCGCAGGCCCGCTACTTCCTGGACAGGGCCGGTGACGTGTCCCGCCTCGCCCTCGCACTCGACGTCGAGGCGTCCGGCGCGGACGCGCCCACCGCCAGGGCGTGGGTGGCCGAGGTGAAGCGCCGCACCGGCGGGCATCCCGTCATCGGCTACTTCCCGCGCTGGTACTGGGAGCAGCACGGCCGGCCCGACCTCAGCTTCTTCGACACGATCTGGCAGTCGCGGTACGTGTCGGGCTCCGGCTCCCCGGCCGCCCTCTACCAGAAGGTTCCCGCCTCGTTCTGGATGCCGTACGGCGGAGAGCCGATGTCGATCCTGCAGTACTCGTCCAGCGGCTCGGTTCCGGGCATCACGGGCCACTGCGACGTCAACGCCTTCCGCGGCTCGCTCGCGGAACTGAAGGCGCTGGCCCTCGGGTCACACGAGGAGGACGAAGTGCCCATCCGCAGCAGCTACGGAAAGACCAGGCCCCAGGTTCTGGCGTGGGGGCAGTTCACTGTCCTCAACTGGGACGTCACCCACGCCGACCCGGCCAACTCCCACTCGGAACCGGACAAGGACCATCCCGACGGATATCCCGGCTACGTGGCTCCGCTCTCCACGTGGGCGGACATCACCGCCGTCGTCGGCGTCGAGGGAATGGGCCTCGGCGACGAGTACCAGATGCGGTTCGAGGTCCACGACTGGAAGAACGGCCAGTCGGCCGGGGTCTGGTCCGAAACCCGTGCCGACGCCCTGGCCACCAGCGGCGCCCAGTACGTCACCGGCGCCATGCCCAAGGGCCTCGGCAAGGGCCAGCACGTGTACGTCGCGATCGCCGTGTTCCCCTCCGGAGGCGACCCCGGAAGCCGCCCCGCGCCCCGCGCGACGTCAGGCCGCTGGACGATCGCCCAGGACCGCGGCTGACCGGGAGCGGCTCTAGGGCGCCTGTTCGGACGCTCGCCACTCCGGGGCGAGCACTGACCAGACCTCGATGTCCTGCCGTTCGCCGCGGTAGAGGTAGCTTTCCCGCAGGGTGCCGTCCTTGGTCATCCCGAGCCGCTTCGCCACCGAGATGCTGGGCTGGTTGGCGGTCGAGACGTGCCATTCCACCCGGTGGATGCCACGCTCCTCGATGGCCCAGTCGATGATGGCGCGCACCGCTCTGGTCACCAGTCCCCTGCCCGCCGCCGACGGCTCCAGCCAGCAGCCGGCCTCGGCGGTGCCCTGGTCGACGTCCATCGTCACGAAGAGGACGCCGCCCACCAGCCGTCCGTCGGCCCAGATCCCGTAGATGCGCCCCCGGTCGGCTGCGGCTTTGTCCGCGTACGCCTGCAAGTGCGCGCGGCTGGATTCCAGGTCCGTGACGCGGTCCGGGAGCCCGACGTGCCGGCCGATGAATTCCCGTCCCCGGTCGATGTGGGCCAGGAACTCGTCGGCCTGCCACGGTTCGAGGGGCCGCAGCTCCGCGCCGTCGTCGCCCAGGGACACCGCGTACATCCACGCCTCCACGGTCATAACCAGCACAGACTGCCGTGGATCCTCTCACGGCCCGGCGCTCGACCCCCATGCGCCCACGACGTTCCCCGACGCTGCGCTGCGGCCTGGCGAACCGTTCAGGGGCGCCAAGGCATGTGCTGGAGGGTCCAGGTGTTGCCGTCCGGGTCGGCGAAGCGGGCGTAGAAGACGCCGCCCATGTCCTCCACCGGCTCCACGTCGGCGCCGCGCTCGATGAGGTCGGACCGGGACTGCTCGATGTCGCTGACGACCAGGTGCAGGCCGCGCTGCGTCCCGGCCGGCATGTCCATTCCCGGCAGGCCCTCCGTCAGCGCGATCGAGCAGGCCGAGCCCGGCGGGGTGAGCTGGACGTAGCGGACGCCGTCCGCGGGTCGTACGTCGACGTCGGCGTTGAAGCCGAGACCGGTGTAGAAGTCCTTGGCCCGGTCGATGTCCTCGACGGGCACCGGGACGAGTTCGAGCAGGAGCATTCCGGGGCGCACGGGCAGCACCGGGCTTGGGGACTCGGTCATGGGCGGTGTCCTTTCGAGAGCAGGTCGTCGAGTCGGTCGTAGGACTCGCCCGCACCGCGCCGCATCGGGCTGCGGAGCACGCTGTCGCGCGTCGCGCGGGTGGGGTAGCGAACGGTGATGTTCATGGCGGTGCGGCCGTCCCGCTCGTCGAAGACGGTGGTGACCAGGGCCTCGCCGGCCTCCCAGCCGTCGCGGATCTCGCTCTGCACCAGCCGCGCGGGCGCGTCCACCTCGAGGAAGACGCCGCCGTAGCCCATCTCGGCGCCGCCGGGGCCGTGCGAGACGAAGCGCCAGGCGCCGCCGGGACGCAGGTCGATCTCGCAGACGGCGAGCCGCCAGCCGCGGGCGCCGTGCCACTGCCTGAGCAGTTCCGGACGGGTGAACGCGTCGAACACCCGCCGCCGGGGCGCGTCGAACGTCCTGCTGAGCAGGATCTCGGTGTCGGACGGCGTGCTGACCGCGAGGCCCGCCCCGCGTGGCCGCCAGACGGTCACGAGCCGTCCCGCTCTTCGAGCCGGGCGAGCAGCTCGTCGAGTTGCCGGTAGCTCTCCTCCCAGTACTGGCGGAAGTCGGCGAGCCAGTCCAGGGCCTCCCGGAGGGGCCGGGCCTCAAGCCGGCACGGCCGCCGCTGCGCGTCCCGGCCGCGCGAGACCAGGCCGGCGCGTTCGAGCACGCGCAGGTGCTTGGACACGGCGGGCTGACTCATGGCGAACGGGGCGGCGAGCTCGCCCACCGACGCATCGCCCTGGGTGAGGCGGGTCAGGATCGCCCGCCTGGTCGGGTCGGCCAGCGCGGCGAACGTCGCGTCCAGCGTACGGGTGTCCACTAGAGAAACCTTCCGGTTCTATAACCGTCTGGTTTTCTACCGGGTGGCCGAGGGACGTGTCAAGGAGAGGCGGCAAGTCGAGGGGCGAACTGCCTGGTCCGGCGCGACCATTGCTTCCACGCGCGGCGACGGTCGGGAGGGCGGCGCTGACCGCGTGGCTCCCCCCGGGCCGGGCTCCGTCAGGTCACGGCGCCGTGAGGGTGGCCATGGCGCGGTCGGGCTCCCAGTGGGCGCGCAGGGACGTGATCCTTCCTGCGCCGTCCACCGTGTAGACGAGGACGCAGTCGATGGTCATCGTGGCGCCGTCGGGCGTCGTGGTCGTGATCGTCGCGACGTTGGCGCAGCAGGGGCCGTTGGCGAAGGAGTCGGCGACGCGGAAACGGAAGCCGGCGATCGTGGAGATGAAGGAGTTCCAGAAGTTCTCGATGCCCTCCGGGCCCCGGTGGCCCGCACCCTCGGGATCGAGGAAGGACGGGCCGACCGGGTCCTCGATGAGGGCGTCCGGGGCGAACAGGGACAGCCAGTCGTCCTTGCGGCCCTCGGCGACGGCGGTCATGGAGGCGCGGGCGGCGCGGCGGGCCGGGTGGTCGGCGTCGGGGGCGTCCCAGGCGATGGCATCCACTGTAACGTGTTCTCGTTTCGGGGTCAGGAGGCGGTCTTGGCGATGACGGTCTCGGCGAACCGTTCGAGGTTCTCGATCTTCTTGGCCAGCGGCTCGGTGTCGGGCCCCTCGGCGTAGGGCATCCGGAAGCCGACGATCACGTCGGTGACGCCCTTGTCCTCCAGCCGCCTCACCCCGTCGGGCGTGTAGGCGTCCATCGAGATGACGTGCACCTCGAAGGGGTCGCCCGCCTTGCCCTCCGCCTCGCGAATCCGGTCCAGCCGGGCGAGCAGGCCGTCCAGGTCGTCGCCGCCGCCCGCGTGCATCCAGCCGTCCCCGCGCACGACGGCGCGGCGCAGCGCGGCCTCGCTGTGCCCGCCGACCAGGATCGGGAAGGGCCCCGCCGGGCAGATCTTGACGGCCGGGACGTCGAAGTGCTCGCCGTGGTACTCGAAGTACCCGCCGGCGCTCAGCCCCCGCACGATGTCGATGGCCTCGTCCATCCGCCTGCCGCGCCGCTCCCACGGGACGCCCATCACCTCGAAGTCCTCGCGCCAGGGGCTGAGCCCGACGCCGAGGGCCAGCCGCCCGCCGGTCAGGCACGCGACCGACGTCGCCTGCTTCGCCACCAGGACGGGGGGACGCACCGGGAGCTTCAGCACGAACGGCGTGAACCGCAGCCGGGAGGTCACCGCCCCCATGGCCGCGATCAGCGTGAACGTCTCGATGAAGGGCTTGTCCTCCAGGAACTCCCGGCTGCCGTCGGCGGTGTACGGATACACCGAGTCCGACTCCTTCGGGTACACCAGCGAGTCGGCGACCGACATGCTCGTGTACCCGGCCTCCTCGGCGGCCCTGGCCAGCGGCAGGTAGAACGACGGGTCCGTCATGGCCTCGGCGTAGGTGAACCTCATGCGGAAATAGTAGAACGTGTTCCACTTTGGTGCCAGGGGCGCCGCGCTGTTGCCCGGGGGTGCGCGGGGTGGTTCGGTGGGGGCATGGAGCGCAGGATCGCGATCGTCACCGGGGGGACCTCCGGGATCGGGAAGGAGATCGCGCGGGGGCTGGCCCGGGCGGGGATGCTGGTGGGGATCGTCTGCCGGAACGAGCTGCGCGCCGCCGCGACGGTGGAGGAGTTGACGGCGGACGTGCCGGGCGCGCGGGTCGAGACGTTCATCGGCGACCTGTCGGTGCAGATGGACGTCCGGCGGGTCGCGGCGTCGCTGGAGGAGCGGTTCGACCGGCTGGACGTCCTGGTCGACAACGCGGGCGTCTACCTGCTGCGGGCCAAGGTCAGCGCGGACGGGTACGACCGCGTGATCGCGACGAACCACCTGGGGCCGTTCCTGCTGACGAACCTGCTGCTGGGCCTGCTGGAGAAGGGCGCGCCGTCGCGGGTGGTGGTCATGGCGTCGGAGGCGCACCGGTTCTCGGACAGGCTCGACGTCGAGCGGATGGCCGAGCCCATGTCCTACGGTCCGTCCGGGGCGCTGCGCGTGTACGGGCGGTCGAAGCTGCTCAACATCCTGTTCGCGCAGGAACTGGCCAGGCGGATGGAGGGCAGCGGCGTCACCGCGAACGCGGTCTCCCCGGGGTTCGTCGCCACGAGCCTTGGAAGGGACGTCCGCGGCACCGAGCGCGTCCTGGCCCTGTTCTCGCACACCCCGGTGACGCGGACCCCCGCGCAGGGGGCGCGGATGGCTCTACGGCTCGCGCTGGACGAGGAGTTCGAGGGGCGCAGCGGCGGCTACTACAGCTCGACGCCGGGCGCCGGAAGGCTGCCGACGGTCGAGGCCTTGAAGGATTCGGAGCTGCGGCGCGCGGTTTGGGACCGTTCTGTCCGTCTTGTGGGGCTGCCCGCCCTATAGGGTCAGGGTGCGTGAGCCAACCGTACGGACCGCCTGACCGACCCGGTGCCTGGAGCGGCCCGCCGCAGCCGGGCCCCCAGCCGGGCCCGCGGCCGAGCCCCCAGCCGAGCCCTCAGCAGCCCCACCCTCCGCAGCAGCCGGGTCCGCCGCCGCGGCCGTCCGCGTTCAAGGACTTCTTCAACGGCGTCGGCTACCTGCTGCGCGGCATCGGATGGGTGGCGCGGCACCCGGCCCAGTGGCTGTTCGGGCTGATCCCCGCGCTGATCGTCCTGGCGGTGTACGCCGCGGCGCTGGTCTTCCTGGCGTACCGGATCGACGACCTGGCCGGATGGATGACGGGCTTCGCCGACGGCTGGTCCGACGCGGCGCGCTCGTCGGCGCGGGTCGTGGCCGGGATCGCCCTGTACGGGGCGGCCCTGTTCCTCGCGGTCATCACGTTCACGGCGGTGACGCTGCTGGTGGGCGACCCGTTCTACGAGGCCATCGCGGTCCGGGTGGAGGAGTCGCAGGGCGGCGCGCCGCCGGAGCCGGACGTCCCGCTGCTGGTCCAGATCGGGCGGGCGGTCAAGGACGCGCTGATCCTCGGGGCCGTGGCGCTGGCCTTCGCGGTCGTGTTCTTCGCGTGCGGGTTCCTGCCGGTGGTGGGGCAGACGGTCGTCCCGGTGGTCGCGGCGCTGGTGTCGGGCTACTTCCTCGCGGGCGAGCTGACGTCGATCGCGCTGGAGCGGCGCGGGCTGCGGCGCCGGGACCGGTTCGCGCGGCTGAAGACCCGCCGCCCGCTCGCCGTCGGGTTCGGCGCGGCGACCTTTGTGGTGTTTCTCATCCCGTTCGGCGCGGTGCTCGCGATGCCCGGCGCGGTGGCCGGCGGGACGCTGCTGGCGAGGGAGCGCCTGGCCGACGACCCGTTGGCCGAGGCGGGCCTGACGAGTCCCGCGTGAGCGCCCGGGGCGCCGCCACCGAGGCGATGAGAAGATGTGTCCTGAGCGTGATGACCGGCCGGAACGGCACGAGTGATCTTGGCGTAACGTGTGCCGCATGTCCGATCAGGGGGAGCGCAGTGTGCGCTGGACCGAAATGAGCGAGAGCGAGCCGCGGGACGGCGCGGAGGGCGCGACCGGGCCGCAGGCGGCCTTCCCCGAGCCGAAGGTGCCGGAGGTGCCGGTGCCCCCGCCGACGGGCCGCACCGACTTCTCCGCGTCCGGCGAGGGCGCCGGGGCGCACGACGTCTGGGGCAAGGTCGAGACCGGGCGCCGGGAGTCCGCCGTGCGCGAGGAGCCCGACCCCGAGGACGTCAAGGTGGCGCCCGTGGTCGAGGAGAAGCCCGCCGCCGAGGAGGCGCCCCAGTGGGAGGGCTCGCTCTTCGAGGAGGGCGACGGCGACGGCGGCGGCGACGACAGGTACGTCCCGGCGGTCCCCACCGGGTCCGGGCAGCCGGCCAAGCCCGGCAAGCCGAGCAGCGGCAACTGGCAGATGCCCGACTGGATGGCCGACGAGGACGCCGCGGACGCCAAGCTCGGCGGCTCGCCGAGGCCGCAGCGCGACGTCCTGGACGAGCGCGGCGGCCGGTCCCGGCTCGTGCTGTTCGGCGGGATCGGCCTGCTGGTGGTCGCGCTCCTCGCGGCCGGCGGCGCCTACTTCCTGAAGAGCGGCGACGACGAGCCGGCCGAGCCCGCCGACCCGCCTGGCAACGCCGACCGGCGGGCCGCGGCGGAGCAGTCCGAGGCGGCGCAGGTGGAGATGCCGCCGGACAAGCGCCTCGCGACGTTCCCCGGGAAGCCGAGCCGGATGCTCGGTCGGGTCAACGACGTCCACTCCGGGCTGTCGTACCCGCGGCTGGCCGCCCCCTGGCAGGTGCCCACCAAGAAGAACAAGCTGGGCACGCCGGGATGGTCGGGGCAGCAGATCCTCCTGACCGAGCGGCACGCCGGGCGGTTCTGGTACGGGCAGCTCCTCACCGGCACGCTGATCCCGTCCCTGCAGAGCTCCTACCAGGGGCCGGACAGCGTGAAGACCGTGGCCGGGCTGGCCGCGAAGGGCTACGAGGCGCAGTACTACGCGTTCCCCCACAAGACGGCCCCGCTCGCGTCGCAGGCGCTGAACGTGGGCGGGCGCAAGGGCTGGCTGGTCGCCTCCTACCTCACCTACAAGCGGTCCGGGGTGCGCGCGACGGGCGAGATCGTCGTCCTGGCGGTGGTCGACACCGGCCGGAAGGCGCCGGCGGTGGTGTTCGCGTCGATGCCGAACACGAACCGCAAGCAGTGGCCGGACGTCAACCAGTTCCTCGGGCAGCTCAAGCTCGCCTCCTGACCGATCGCTCCTGACAACCGAATCTCGTTCTAATACGCTGGGGCCACTCCTGCGAAAGGTGTGGCCATGGCCATCGGGCTGACCGAGGAACACGAGGCGCTCGCGGCGGCGGTGCGCGGCTTCGCCGAACGGGCCGTCACGCGCGAGGCCGTCCGGAACGCGGACGCGGGCTTCTGGCCCGCGCTCGCCGGGCAGGGTCTGCTCGGCCTGCACCTGCCCGAGGACGCCGGCGGCGAGGGATTCGGGATCCTGGAGCAGGCCGTCGCCCTGGAGGAACTGGGCCGCGTCCTGGCTCCCGGCCCGTACGCGCCGACCGTGCTGGCGTCCGCGATCCTGCACGCGGCCGGGGCGGACGTGCGCGGCCTCGTCGCGGGGGCCCGGAAGGCGGCGGTCGGGCTTTCGGGCGGCCTCAGCACGAACGGCTCCACCGTCTCCGGGACGGTCCAACCGGTGCTGGGCGCGCCCTTGGCCGATGTCTTCGTGCTCCCCGCCGGAGACCGCTGGGCCGTCCTGGATCGGGACGACGTCACCGTCGAGCCGCTGGAGTCTCTCGATATCACCCGGCCGGTGGGATCGGTCACGGTCGGGGGCGTGTCCCTTCCGGACGACCGCCTCATCAGCGGCGTGGACGTGCACGCCCTCGCCGCCGTCCTCCTGGGCGCCGAGGCGTGCGGTGTGGCGGGACGTGCCCTGGACGACGCCGTCGCGTACGCGAAACTGCGTGAGCAGTTCGGCCGTCCGATCGGCCAGTTCCAAGGCGTCAAGCACAAGTGCGCGCGGATGCTCATCGCCGTCGAGCGCGCCAGGGCGGCGGTATGGGACGCCGCACGCGCCCTGGGCGAGCCGGAAGAGCAGCGCGCCTACGCCGCCGGGGTGGCGGCCGTCCTGGCGGCGGACGCCGCCGTCACCTGCGCGGAAGGCAACATCCAGGTCCACGGAGGCGTCGGCTACACCTATGAGCACGACGCCCACCTCCTCTACCGGCGGGCCCTCACCCTCCGCGCGCTCCTCGGGCGGGCGAGCGCGCACCGCGCGGAGGTCGCCGCGCTCGCGGTCGGGGGCGTCCGGCGCCCGATGAGCATCGAGCTGGCGGAGGACGCGGCGCCGGTCCGCGAGGAGATCCGCGCCCGCGTCGCCGAGCTGGCCGCGATGGAGCCGCTCGAACAGCGGGCGGCGATGGCCGAGGGCGGCTGGGTGACGCCGCACCTGCCGAAGCCGTGGGGGCGGGACGCGGGGCCCCTCGAACAGATCGTGATCCAGCAGGAGCTCGGGGCGGCGAAGGTGCGCCCGGTGCCGCTGATGATCGCGGCGTGGGTCGTCCCCTCGCTGGTCCGGTACGGGACGGCGGAGCAGCGGGAGCGCTTCCTCCCGCCGACGCTGCGCGGCGAGATCATCTGGTGCCAGCTGTTCTCCGAGCCGGAGGCGGGCTCCGACCTCGCCGGGCTCCGGACCCGCGCCGAGCGCGCCGAGGGCGGCTGGACGATCACCGGGCAGAAGATCTGGACGTCGCTGGCCCGCGAGGCGCGGTGGGCGATCTGCGTCGCGCGCACCGATCCGGACCGTCCCAAGCACGACGGAATCACCTACTTCCTCGTCGACATGGAGTCGCCCGGCATCGAGGTCCGCCCGCTGCGCGAGTGCACCGGCGACGCCGTGTTCAACGAGGTGTTCCTCGACGGGGTCTTCGTGCCGGACGACCTCGTCGTCGGCCCGGTCAACGAGGGCTGGCGCGTGGCCCGCACGACGCTGGCCAACGAGCGGGTCGGCCTGACCAGCAGCTTCCAGCTCGGCGGCGACCTGCCCAAGCTGCTCGACCTCGCGGCCGGGCTCGGCCTGGACGGCGACCCGCTCGTCCGCGACGGGATCGGGCGCCTCGCCTGCGACGAGCACGCGTTCAACCTGCTCGGGCTGCGCGCCACGCTCAAGCGGCTCTCGGGCACCGACCCGGGCGCCACGGCGAACGTCCGCAAGCTGGTGGCGATGGAGCACGGCCAGCAGGTCACCGAGTTCGGGTTCACGCTCCTCGGCGAGGAGGGCGCCCTGACCGGCGGGCGCCGCGACCCCCTGCGCGCCCGCTGGACCCGCTACCTGCTCGCCTCCCGGGCGATGACGATCGGCGGCGGCACCACCGAGGTCAACCTGAACGTGATCGGCGAGCGGATCCTCGGCCTGCCCCGGGACCCCGAGCCGGTCGGGTAGCGTCCAGGCTCACATGCGGGAGCGGACTGCTTGACCGACCGGACGCGGCACCTGGTGGCCGCCCTCACCGGCCTCGGGCTCGGGCTCGCGGCACTGGGGCCGGGGCTCGCGCCCGGCTTCGTGCTGTCCTACGACATGGTGTTCGTGCCCGACCCGGCGTTCACCCGCCTGACGTTCGGGCTGACGGGGGTCGTGCCTCGGCACGTGCCGAGCGACGCGTTCGTCACCGCGCTCGCCGCGATCGTCCCGGCGGACGCGGTGCAGAAGCTCGTCCTGCTGGCCGTCTTCGTGATGGCGTGCACGTCGGCGGCGTCGCTGGTCCCCTCGCCCCGGCTGCTGCCGCGCCTGGCCGCCGGCGTCTGCTACGCCTGGAACCCGTTCGTCGCCGAACGCCTGCTGCTCGGACAGTGGGCCCTCCTTCTCGGCTACGCGGCCCTGCCGTGGGTGGTGGCGGCGGCCGCGCGGACGGACGAGCCCGGCGGTGGCCGCCGCCTCGTCCGCGCCCTGCTCCCCGCGGCGATCGGCGGCTTCGCGGCGCTGGCGGTATCCGCCATGACGGCTCTGGCCGTCGCCTTCATGGGGGCGGGCCGCCCGCGTGACCGGCTGCGCGCCGGACTGCGGGTCGCGGCGGCCGCGGCCGCGCTCAGCCTGCCCTGGCTGGTGCCGGGGGCGCTGCGTCCCGCGGGCCTGCCCGGAGACGGGACGGCCGTCGGCCTGTTCGCGGCCAGGGCGGACACCCCGTTCGGGACGCTCGGCAGCCTGCTCCTGCTCGGCGGGGTGTGGAACGGCGAGACGGTGCCGAGCGGCTACGGGGCGCCGGTCACCGCGACGATCTGGCTGGTCGTGGTGGTGGTCGCGCTGGCCGCCTACTGGAGATGGTGCAGGGAGCCCGGCTGGCGGCGGGGCGCGGCCGTCGCGGCGGCGGCCGGGTTCGCCGTCGCGGCTTTTGGAGCGGTGGCGGCGCCCGTCCTCGAAGGCGTCATCGGCCTGTGGCCGGGGTTCGCCGTCCTCCGGGACGGGCAGCAGTTCGCGGCCCCGCTCGCCGTCGTGGTCGCCGTGGGGCTGGGGACGGCCGCCGACCGGGCGGCCGAGGCCCGGTGGCCGGGAGTGGCCGCCGCGGCGACGGCGGCCCCGGTCCTCCTGCTGCCGACGCTGGCCTGGGGCGCGGCGGGCGATTTGCGGGCCGTCCGATACCCGGACGACTGGGCGCGCGCACGGCAGATCATCGACGGGGACCCCGCCCCGGGGGACGTGTTGGTCCTGCCCTGGGCGTCCTACCGGAGCTACCCGTGGAACCACGGCCGCCGGGTGCTCGACCCGATGCCCCGCTACCTGCACCGCCGCGTCGTCGTGGACGACGCCGTCACGGTCGGCGGGACGACCGTCGCCCCCGAGGATCCGAGGGCGGTCGAGCTCGCGCCCGCCGCGCGGACCGGAACCCCGCCCGTGACCACGTTGCGTGACAGGGGAGTACGGTACGTCGTCGTGGACGCCGAGCCGGGCGCCCACCGCCCCTCGGGCGCGGCCACGGAGGTCCTGCGAGGCCCTGACCTGGTCGTCTACCGGCTCGACGGGGTCGCGCACGGGGCCCGCGACTCGGCCCCGCTCGCGCCCGTGGTGGCCGCGTGGGTGCTGACGGGTCTCGCCGTTTTCTGGTCAATCACGCCCTCAAGGACTACTCTGAGCTTCCCGTTACTCGGCGGTATCACGCCTCGCAGACCCGACCCCCGACGAAGGACCCCCTGATGCGCATCGCCATCGCCGCAATCGTCGGCGTCCTGCTGGCCTCCGGAGCCTCGTTCGGCGCCGTCCAGCTCGCAAGCGCCTCCCAGAAGGACCCCGTCATCAAGCCGCTGTACAACTACGGCTCCCGGTGACGTGTAGGCCCTGATGGGGACCAGGCGTGACCGGCCCGCACTTCTGGAGATCGTCGTTCCCGCCTTCAACGAGGCCGACCGGCTTCCGGCGGGACTGGATCTGCTGTGCGGCAAGCTCGCGGGCCTCGCGGCGCGGGCCGAGGTCATCGTCGTCGACAACGCCAGCACCGACGGGACGGCCGGCATCGTCGAGTCCTGGGACGGGCCGGTCCCCGTCCGGCTGGTGCGCTGCGAGCGCCGGGGGAAGGGAGCGGCGGTCCGCGCCGGACTGCTCGCGACACGGGCCCCGTACGTGGGCTTCATGGACGCCGATATGGCAACAGACCTCGCCGCGCTGGACGAAGCCATCGTCCTGCTGCGCGAGGGCCGCCCGGTCGTGGTCGGGTCAAGGCGCCACGGTCGGTCGGTCGTCCAGGGGTACGCGCTGCCCGTCAGGCGCCTCGGCGCCATCACCTTCAACCGGATCGTCCGCGACCTCGTGGGCGGCATCCCCGACACCCAGTGCGGGTTCAAGTTCTTCTACGGCCCCCTCGGACGGGCCGCCGCGAAGGACCTGCGCACGTCGGGCTTCTCGTTCGACGTCGAACTCCTCGCCCACTGCGTGCGGCGCGGAGCGTCCGTGACGGACATCCCGGTGGTCTGGCGTGACCGTCCGGGATCGACGTTCTCGGTCCGGCGGCATTCGCTGCAATGCCTGCTCGACCTGGCCCGGATCCGCGCGCGCGCCGGAGTCCGGCTGCCGCTCATACCGGTGAGGCCGAACCTCCCGGTCGTGCCGCTGCGGGCGGTGCTCGGTGAGCCGAGCCCGGTGCCGGCCGCCCTGTCGGAACCCATCGCCCTGTCGAGTCCGGTCGCCCTGTCGCACGTGGCCGCACTGGCTGAGAACGTTCCCGCGTCGCGCGCGAAGACGGGATGAGCGAGAAGCTGCGGCTGGCGGTCGTCAACTGGAGGGATCCCTGGCATCCCTCCGCAGGCGGCGCCGAACGCTACGCATGGGAACTGGCGCGCAGGTTCGCCGGTGAAGGAGCCCGCGTCCATTACGTGACGAGCAGGGCGCCGGGGCAAAGGCGCAGGGAACGCGTCGAGGACGTGGAGTTCGTACGTCTCGGCGGCCGTTTCACCGTCTACCCCTTGGTCCTGCTGTGGATGCTGGGTTTCCGCCTCAGGCGGCGGCGCTTCGACGCCGTCGTCGACTGCCAGAACGGCATCCCTTTCTTCACGCCGTGGGTCATGCCGCGCCGGGTTCCGGTGTTCTGCGTCGTCCACCATGTGCACGACGCTCAGTTCGGTCTGTACTTCCCCAGATGGCTCGCGTGGGTCGGCCAGGTCCTGGAGGGGCCGGTGAGCCGCTGGACTTACCGGCGGCACGCGTTCGTCGTCGTCTCGCCGTCGACGGAGCGCGCCGTCAAGGAGCGGCTGGGCTGGAGCGGTCCGACCTACGTCGTCCCCAACGGAACGGTGGTCGCCGAACCCGACGGCGCGGTCCCCGAGCCCGCCGGGAACCCGGATCTCGTCTGCGTGACCCGGCTCGTCCCGCACAAGCGCCTTCCTCTCCTTCTCGACCTCGCCGGCGACCTCGCCGAGACCCATCCCGGGCTGAAGCTCCACATCGTCGGGGACGGCCCCGAGGCGGCCACCCTCGCGACCGAGATCAGAGCCCGCGGCCTGGAGAAGGTCGTCATCGCGCACGGCTACGTCGCCGAGAACGTGAAGGCGGCCCTGGTCGCCCGCGCCGACCTGCATCTCAGCACGTCCCAGGGCGAAGGCTGGGGCCTCAGCGTCATCGAGGCCGCCGCGTTCGGCGTCCCCACCGTCGCGCACGACGTGGACGGCCTGCGCGACGCCGTCCGCGACGGGGCCACCGGATGGCTCGTCCGCGACGGCGACGACCAGGCCGACGTCGTCCGGCGCGCCCTCAAGGACCTCGCCGATCGCGCGGAGCGTGATCGCATCGCCACGGAATGTCAGAGGCGGGCGGCAGAGTTCGACTGGGCGCGCACCGCCGCCCGGATGCGGGACCTCGTCGCCGCCGCCGTCCGGGCCCGCGAGGCCGGTGCGCGAGGCGACCGAAGGTACGGTGACGGGCACCCTGGCTGACGCCCGGGAGAGCAGAGAGGGGCAGAGGGCGAGCATGGCGGTGGGAGAGGCGAATCCGCCCCGCGCCGGCGCGTCCCGCCGACCCGTGCCGGACGGTCCGGACGTCGCGGGCCGGGTGCGGGAGCGGCTGCGCGTCCTCGCGTGCTGCCTCGCGCTGACCGCGCTCGCCTTCGGCGCCCGCCCCGGCGCGATCCTGGCCGACACCAAGATCGACATGGCGGTGAACCCGCTCGGGTTCCTCGGCCGCGCCCTGCACCTGTGGGACCCCGAGCAGTTCGGCCAGCTCCAGAACCAGGCCGTCGGCTACCTGTTCCCGATGGGCCCCTTCTTCGCGCTCGGCGACCTCGCCGGAATGCCCGCGTGGATCACCCAGCGGTTCTGGCTGGCGCTGCTGATGTGCCTGGCGTTCACCGGCACCTGGCGGCTCGCGGGGCGCCTCGGCTTCGGCGCCGGCGGCGACGGGCAGGGCGCCCGCCTGTTCGCGGCGATGGCCTACGCGCTGGCCCCGAACGGGCTGGCCACGCTCGGGCAGATCTCCTCGGAGTACCTGCCGGTCGCGATGCTGCCCTGGATCGTCCTGCCGCTGGCCGGCGCGGCGGCCGGGGAGACGGGGCGGCTCAGGGCGGCGGCGAGGTCGGGCCTGGCGATCGCCTGCTGCGGCGGCATCAACGCGACCGCGACCGTCGCCGTGCTGGTCGTCCCGGTCGTGTACGTGGTGACGCGGCCGCGCGGATCGTTCCGGGCTCGGATGCTCGCGTGGTGGTCGGCGGCGGCGGGCGCGGCCGTGGCCTGGTGGCTCGCCCCCCTCCTGCTCACCGGAACCTACGGCTTCTCCTGGCTGACCTACACCGAGAAGGCGCGGACCACGGCCGGGCCGACCGGCCTGATCAACGTCCTGCGCGGCGCGGAGCGCTGGGTCAACTACCTGATCGTGGACGGGCAGGTCTGGTGGCCGGTCGGGCACGGCCTGTCCCTCGGCCCCGTGGCGATCGTCTGCACGGGCCTCGCCGCCGCGATCGGGCTCGCCGGGCTGCTGAGCCGGCTGCTGCCCGAGCGGACGTTCCTGCTGCTCACGCTGCTCGCCGGGCTGGCGATCCTGTCGATGGGCCACTTCAGCGGCCTGCCGGGTCCGTTCGCCGAGCAACTCCGCGACCTGCTCGACGGCCCGCTCGCCCCGCTGCGCAACCTGCACAAGTTCGACGCGGTCGTCCGGCTGCCGCTCGCGCTCGGCCTCGGCCACGCGCTCGTCGCCGCGGCACGCCGCACGGCGGGCCACGTGCGCGGCCGGGAGGCCGGGCCGGCGTCCGGCCCGGCGCTGAGATCGCTGCTCAGCCTGCCGGTGGCCGCCGCCGTCGCGCTCGGCGGCATCGGCGTCACGGCCGCCTCGAAGGGCCTGTCCGGGCCGGGCGAGTTCACGGAGGTGCCCCGGTACTGGCGGGACGCCGCGGCGTGGATCAACGCGCGGGCCGGGCGGCAGGGAGTGCTGGCCGTCCCGGGCGCGCCGTTCGGCGAGTACCTGTGGGGCCGCCCCATGGACGACATCGTCCAGCCGCTGCTGTCGGCGCGGTGGGGCGTCCGGCAGCTCGTCCCGGCCGGGTCGCCCGGGTACACGCGCGCGCTCGACGCGATCGACCAGCAGGTCCGGTCCGGGCAGGGGTCGCCCGGCCTGAGCGCCTTCCTCGGCCGGATGGGCGTCCGGTACGTCCTGGTGCGCAATGACCTGCGGCGCGAGTCGCTGCGGGGCGCCTGGCCCGCCCGCCTCCACCAGGCGCTCGGCGACTCTCCCGGGATGCGGAGGGCCGCCGCGTTCGGCGGGCCCGTCGGCGGGGACGCCGACGACGCGGTGACCGCCGTCGACCAGAAGTACCCGGCGCTGGAGGTCTACGAGGTCGCCGGCGCCGCAGGCGTGGCGACCCTCGCCGACGCCGCGGACCCCGTCCGCGTGTACGGGGGGCCGGAGTCGCTGCTGCCCATGGCCGACGGCGGCACGCTGCCGGACGGGCCCGTCCTGCTGGACGACGACGCCGCCGACCTCGGGGGCGCCCCGGTCGTGACCGACTCGCCCCGCCTGCTGCGCCGCAACTTCGGCGAGCTGCACCAGACGTCCCCGACGCTGACCGCCGCCCGCGAGGGCGAGGCCGCCGACGTCCTCGACACGGGCTGGAGGCGCTACGCGACCCACGTGACGTACGGCGGCGGCGTCCGCGACGTCACGGCGTCCACCTCGGCGGCGGGCGACGACGCCGTCCCGCAGGCGCGCGAGCCCGAGGCGACCCCGTTCGCGGCGCTCGACGGCGACCAGTTCACCGCCTGGAAGACGGGCGGCTGGAGCGGGCCGGTCGGGCAGTGGCTCCGCGTCGACTTCGACCGGCCCCGCGAGGTGCCGAGCCTCACCGCCGCGTTCCTCCAGGACGGGTCCCTCGGCCCCGCCGTCTCGCGCGTCGCCGTCGAGACCGAGAACGGGACGGTGCGGCAGGACGTCCAGAAGATCGTGACCGGGCAGCCCCTCCGCGCGCCCGGCGGCCCGACCCGCTGGCTGCGGCTGCGGATCCTCGGGCTGGCCTCCGAGCCGCTCGTCCCGGGTTTCGCCCGCGCGGGCGTGGCGGAGCTGTCGATCGGCGGCGTGCGGCCCGCCCGCACCTTCACGATGCCCGCGCCCGCCGGCCTCGCCGGGCCCGCGACGTACGTGATGAGCCGGGCGCAGGGCGCCGCGGGCGAGTGCGTGAAGGGCAGCCGCCGCTGGGTGTGCTCGCCGTCCCTCGGGTCCGGTGACGAGGAGGAGGCGGGGTTCGACCGGACGTTCACCGCCGCCGCCGCGGGCCGGGCCGCCGTCACCGGCACGGCCGTGCTCACCGACCGGCGGCTCGTCGAGCGGTTCACCGCCGTCCGGGGGCAGCCGGCCGTCGCCGCGAGCTCGGTCCTGGCCGACCACCCCGCCGATCAGCCGAGGGCGGGCTTCGACGGCGACCCCGGGACGGCCTGGATCGCGGGGGAGCGGGACGAGGCGCCCACGTACACCGTCCGGTGGAAGGGCCGCAAGCGGCTGGCGTCCGTCACCGTCACCCGTCCGCCCTCTGCCTCCGGGCCGATGCGCGTCCGGGTCGAGGGGGCGAACGGCCAGACCCGCGAAGGGCTGTCCGACGCCCAGGGCAGGCTGGCGTTCGCCCCGATGACGACCGACCGGGTCACGTTCACCTTCTTCCGGGAGAGCCAGGCCCAGCCCGTCCAGGTGACCGACCTCGTCATTCCCGGCGTCAAGCCGATCCCCGACGTCCGCGCCGTCCCGCTGCGGCTGCCGTGCGGGTACGGCCCGAAACTGCGGATCGGCGGCGCCGCCGTCCAGACCAAGGCGACCGGCACGCTCGGCGACCTGCTCGCGGGCCGGCCGCTGCGGTTCAGCGCGTGCGCTCCCGCCGCGCTCCAGGCGGGCCGGAACCGGCTGGAGTCCGTGCCGTTCGACCCCTACCGCCTCGACACGGTGACGGTCGGGGCGAAGCCCCGCGCCGCCGCGTCGGCCCGGCCGCCGCAGCAGGTCAAGGTGCTCGAATGGGGCTCCAGCACGCGCAGGCTGGAGGTGGACGCCGCCACCGCCTCCTTCCTCACGGTGAACGAGAACTTCAACACCGGTTGGCGCGCGACCGTCGGCGGCGCCGAACTGCGAGCCGTCCGCCTCGACGGCTGGAAGCAGGGCTGGGTCGTCCCGAAGGGGACCAGCGGCGTCGTCGAGCTGGCCTACGCCCCCGACCGGGCGCAGCGGACCGCCGTCGTCGCGGGCCTCGTCCTGCTGCTCGCCCTGCTGGTGATCGCCGTCTGGCCGTCCGGGCGGGGCCGGCGCGGCCCGGAGCCCCGCGCCCTCGTCGCCGGGACGGGCTGGCCCGCGTGGGCGGCGGTCGCCCTCGCCGCCGCGCTCGGCGGCTGGATCGCCGGGCTGCCCGGCCTCGCCGTCACGGCCGCCGTCGCCGCCGCCTGCGGCTGGGCCCGCACCCGCCGCTCCGCCGTGCCGCGCGCCCTGGCCTCGCCGTGGCCGGTCGCGCTCGCCATGCTCGCCGGGGCGGGCTGCCTCGCCGCCGGTGTCCGGCTCGACCTGATCGACAACCCGGCGGCCCCGTCCGGACCGCTCGGCGACATCGCCCCGCAACTGCTCGGGCTCGTGATCGTCGGGCGGCTCGCGGTCGAGCTGTGGCGCCCGAAGCCGCCCGGCGGCGGCTCCGGCGGCCCGATCCCGCTCAGCTGGACGGCGCCGGGGCAGGGTCCGCCTGACGGGACGGCGCCCGGCGGCGGGTCAGCCGCCGGACCGGCCACTCCACCAGGTAGTGGGTCAGGGCCCCCGCTGCGATGGTCGCCGCAGCCACCACCGGCAGATCCGTCGCGACGTTCCCCCGGAAGCCGCGGCCGGTCGCGTCGAACCAGGCGATGATGATCAGGAGCTGCCACAGGAACACGCCGTAGGAGATCCGGCCGAGGAACCGCATCACCGGGTTCCCCAGGATCGCGCCGAGCGCCGGATGGTCCGCCGGAGCCAGCGCCACCGGCGCCACGAGCGCCGCCGCGCACAGCCCGAACACCACCACGTGCAGCAGGGACGTCCAGAAGGCGTCCGGCGTCTGGAGGCTGAGCGGCCCGGCGGCGGGCGTCGCCGCCACCACGTACAGCATCGCCGCCGCGACCCAGCACGCCGCCCACGAGTCGGAGACGGCGCGGCACACCGCGGCCACGGGACGGCGCTCGTCCAGCCGCGCCCACACCGTCACCACCGCGAGCGCCATCCCGATCGCGAACCAGGCGAAGTACCGCGGCAGCCAGACCCCCATCCCGGTGTGCCGCTCCGGGACGAACATGAGGACGGTCCACGGCAACGACAGCGCCGCGTACACGCCGATGCCGACGAGGAGGCGCCGGGCGCGGACGCCGACGTCGCGGCTGCCCGTCCGGCGCGCGTACCAGGAGAGGGCGGCCGCGGTGAACGGCAGCAGGACGTACCAGCCGGCCTCGACGACGAGGCTCCACATCTGCCCGAGGTGCGCGGGCCCGAGGTCGCCGTTCCACCACGGGTCGGGCAGGTAGGTCTGCGTCAGGGTGAGCAGCGATCCCCAGGTCAGCGGGTCGCCGACGTGGTCGCGCCCGGCCGTGAACATGAACACCACGACCACGGCCCAGTACGCGGGCAGGATGCGGAACACGCGCCTGCGCAGGTATTCGGCCGTCCGCGGCGCGGCCCGCCCGTCCAGGACGGCCGCCGCCCACGGGCGGTAGAGCAGCAGCCCGGAGAGCGCGAAGAAGATCGGCACGCCCACCTGGCCGCCGTTGAACAGCCACCGCGCGCCGTTCGGATTGGTGATCGAACCGGCCGCGCTCGCGACATGGAAGACCAGGACCACGAGCGCCGCCACGGCGCGCAGGCCGTCCACGGTGTCCTGATGCCCCGAAACGGGCGGCGCCGCAGACCGGACCCCCCGCTCACCAGCCCTCACGAACCCGGCCCCCCGAGCACGCCACGGTTCTCGACCCAGCCAAGCCCCCCAACCCCCTCACCCCGCCGGAGCGCGTCTTGCTCTCCGAGCACGACTTGCCCGTTGAGCGGGGCGTGCCTCCCGAGCGTGGCGCGCTTCCCGGATCCGTCGTGCTGCCGGAGCGCGTCCGGCTCTCCGAGCGCGTCTCGTTCTCCGAGCGGGACTTGCTCTCCGAGCGTGGCGTGCTTCCCGCGTGTGGCCCGCTTTCCGGAGCTGCCGTGCTGCGGGAGCGCGTCCGGCTCTCCGAGCGCGACTTGCTCGTTGAGCGGGGCGTGCTTCCCGAGTGTGGCGGGCTTCCCGGATCCGTCGTGCTGCCGGAGCGCGTCCGGCTCTCCGAGCGCGTCTCGTTCTCCGAGCGGGACTTGCTCTCTGGGCGGGTCTTGCTTTCTGGGTGTGGGGTGGTCGTTGAGGGGAGTGTTTTTTCTGAGTACCAGGACGAGGTTCCAGGTGGCGACTTCGCGTAGGCCCGGGACGCGGACGACGGCCTCCGCCCAGCGCGGGTGGTAGCGGGGCAGCGCGTCCAGGACGGTCGCCTGGTCGTTCCCGCGGGCCCACCTGAGCGCCGACGACACCGACACCGGATGCAGGCCCAGCCCGAACCGGTTCTTCGGCGGGGACCCGTTCCGGCGCTCGTAGCGCCGCGCGGCCCGGTCGCCGCCGAGATAGTGCCAGGGGGACGTCTCGTGGCCGCCCCACGGGGACAGCCAGTTGGTGAACGAGAGGAAGACCGTCCCGCCGGGCCTGGTCACCCGGACCATCTCGTCGGCCATGCGCCAGGGGTCGGGGACGTGCTCCAGGACGTTCGACGAGAAGCACACGTCGACCGACCCCGTGCGGAAGGGGAGGGCCAGCGCGCTCCCGACGAGGGTGTTCGGCACGTCGACGGCGTGCGCGGTCAGTTCGGAGAGGTCGTGGTCGATGCCGGTGCAGCGCGCCCCGGCGTCCGCCAGCGCGCGGGCGAAGAACCCGGAGCCGGTCCCCACGTCGACGACCGTCGCGCCCGCCAGATCGGCGTACGAGCCGAGCTGCGCGACGGTGTCGCGCGCCATCAGCTCGTAGAAGTACTCCGGTTCGCTCTGCTCGCGCCGGAAAGCGCTCAGCAGCCGGACCGACCGCGCCAGCGTGGCCCGGTGCCCGTTCCCGGGACGTGTTCCGTCCCGCCTGGGGGGCGCCGCCGCCATCGCCACCTCACCGTCCGTGTCGTCGAGCCCGGTCGTCCCGCCGATCGGGCGCCCGCAAGGTAACGGGGAGCTTACCGACCAGTACAGCGGTCCGGTAGGGTGACCCGGACATGCTGGAGGTGGGGCCCGGCGGCTCGGCGAGGCCCCCGCCCGCCGTGCGAGCGACGGCAGCCCCGGAGGTGTTCATGCGGCGACCGGTCGGCCTGGTCCTGATCGGCCTTGGCGCGTTCTTCCTCACGCTCGCGCCGCTCGTCCGTTTCTATGTCGCCGACCAGGTGGTCGTCGCTCCACTGAACCGCTACCAGGTGACGAACCTGGAGTCGAAGGGCTCCACGTACTTCGACGAGGCCGACCTCAAGCTCAAGACCGGCGTCACGCTGCTGGCCAAGAACACCGTCCGCGGGGACGTCCGCGCCAACGAGGGCAACGACGACATCGCGGTCTGGGACTCGACCACCAACATCTACAACCAGGACAAGCCGGACAAGCCCGTTCAGATCCAGGGCTACCGCATCGCCTTCGACCGCCGGACCGGCGTCCTGACCAACTGCTGCGGCGCCAACGTCGACGGCGACAACGGCGTCCGGATGACCGGGTACGGGCTGCTGTTCCCCATCGCGAACGTGCAGAAGAAGGACTACCCCTTCTACGACATGACGACCAAGCAGACGGCGCCGATGCAGTTCAACGCCGTCGAGAAGGTCCACGGGCTGACGACGTATCGGTTCACCCAGACGATCCCGCTCACCAAGACGGCGGCGCTGGACGCCAAGCTGCCCGCGAAGATGCTCGGCCTGCCCGACGACGCGGGGAGCCAGAAGGTCGACCGGTACACCGAGGCCTACAACACCGTCTGGGTCGACCCGCGCACGGGCATCCCGGTCAAGCACCGCGAGAACATCCGCAGCACCGTCCGCACGGCCGACGGCAGGGGCTCGATGATCGTCGCGCAGGCCGACCTCATCACCGTCGACAGGGACCAGAAGGGCCTGGTCGACATGGCGAACAGCACCGCCCTGCAGATCGACATGGTGCGCAGCTACATCCCGGCCGCCGGCGTCCTGCTCGGCCTGATCCTGCTCTTCGTCGGCGGCCACTTCGGCATGTCCCGCCGCGAGGCCCCGCCCCTGGAGGCCCCGCGCCGCCCCGACGGCAAGTTCGGCGACATGACCTCGCCCGGCCCGCGCAGGCCGTCCGGCCCGCCCGGACCGTCCAAGCCGTCCGCGACGCCCACCGAATCAGCCGCGCCCGTCGTCCCCTCCGCCGGACCGCCCGAGCCCCGCCGCACGGCGCCCCGCAGCCAGCGCCAGCAACGCAAGGCCGCAGGCCCCGCAAAACGCCGCTGACCCCACGGGCAGGCCCCGGCTCGCCCCCCCTCGCCCTGCCCAGCCGCCCACGCCCGTATCCCAGTACGAGCTGCAACCGCCTGCCGGTCTGCACGCCGCACCGTCACCCCGCCCGCGCCGCCTCCTGCCTGCGCCGCCTCCCGCCCCGCGCCGCCTCCTGCCTGCGCTACCTGCGCCACCTGCGCCCGCGTTGCCTGAGGCCTGCGCTACCTGCGGCCTGTGTTGCCTGCGGCCTGTGTTGCCTGCGGCCTGCGCCATCTGCGGCCTGCGCCATCTGCGGCCTGCGCCATCTGCGGCCTGCGCCATCTGCGGCCTGCGCCACCTACGGCCTGCGCCACCTGCGGGCCGTGTGCCTTTGCTTTGCTGTTGCGGGGTTTCCCGTGCGTCGGCCCGTGGCGCTGAGGGGGGTTGTTGATACGTGTTCTAGAAGGTGGGCTGGCGGGCGTCCGGGATGAGATTCCTAACTAGAACCTGTTGCAGTTTTGCGGGTCCGCGCCTAGGGTCGAGGCTGTGCGGACACGAGTCACCGAACTATTCGGCATCGAGTACCCGATCTTCGCGTTCAGTCATTGCCGCGACGTGGTCGCGGCGGTGAGCCGCGCCGGCGGCATGGGCGTCCTCGGCGCCCTGCACTTCACCCCCGAGGAGCTCGAACTCGAGCTGAAGTGGATCGACGAGCACGTCGGGGGCAAGCCCTACGGCGTGGACGTCGTGATGCCCGCCAAGTACGAGGGCGCCGACGTCGGCGACGCCGAGGAGTTGCTCGGCAAGCTCCAGGGCATGATCCCGGGGCAGCACCGGGAGTTCCTGGAGAACCTGCTGGCCGAGCACGGGGTCGACCCGCCCAGCGAGCAGGCCGGCAAGGCGCTGCTCGGCTGGACGGACGTGACCGCGCGGCCGCAGGTCGAGGTGGCGCTCAAGCACCCGATCGCGCTGCTGGCCAACGCGCTCGGCCCGCCCCCGGCGGACGTCGTCGAGCAGGCGCACGAGCACGGGGTGAAGGTCGCCGGGCTGGCCTCCAACGCGCGGCACGCCCGCAAGCAGGTCGAGGTCGGCGTGGACATCATCGTCGCGCAGGGCACCGAGGCGGGCGGGCACACCGGCGACGTCGCCACCATGGTCCTCATCCCCGAGGTCGTGGACGCCGTCGGCGAGGACACCATCGTGCTCGCGGCGGGCGGCATCGGCCGGGGACGCCAGATGGCCGCGGGCATGGCGCTCGGCGCGGACGGCGTCTGGACGGGTTCGATCTGGCTGACGGTCGACGAGGCCGACACCCCCGAACGGGCCCTGCCGAAGCTGCTCAACGCCACGTCCCGCGACACCGTCCGGTCCCGGGCCTGGACGGGCAAGCCGGCGCGCTTCCTCAAGACCGCGTGGACCGAGGCGTGGGAGAGCGAGAACTCGCCGGGCTACCTCCCGATGCCCATGCAGTTCATGC
This sequence comes from Actinomadura sp. NPDC048032, assembly GCF_040653175.1. NCBI lineage: Bacteria > Bacillati > Actinomycetota > Actinomycetes > Streptosporangiales > Thermomonosporaceae > Actinomadura > Actinomadura sp. NPDC048032. The sequence goes on along the minus strand of NZ_JBEZJP010000049.1, from coordinate 4,560 downwards.
TGATCGCCGACGCCCTGCCCCGGATCCAGCGGTCCGGCGACGGGGAGCTGGTCACCTTCCCGGTGGGCCAGATCGTCGGATCGATGAACCAGGTGAAGCCGGCCGCGCAGGTCGTCTACGACCTGATCGAGGAGTACGTCGAGGCGATCGAGCGCCTGAACGCCATCACCGAGGGCTGACCGCCCCCGAAGGCCCCGGCCGGTGCTGTTCCTCCCAGCCCCGGCCGGGGCCGCGCCCTTTCCCGGTGGCGCGGCGACCGTACGAAGATCATCAAAGCCCCTGATACCGGCGGTGGCCGCTGTTACGGTGTGCCCGCACCAAGATCATTTTTACGGGGAAAGGCATCGGGTGAAGAGAAGCAGAAGGCTCGCCGTGTTCGCGGGGTCCACCCTCGCTCTGGGGGCGGTCGCCGCCGCCGGGATCGTCGCGGCGCGCCCCGGCGAGCACCGCGCGGCGTCCGTCGCGGGCGCCGCCGCGACCACGTGGCCGCTCGTCCAGAGCAGCCCGAACACCGACACCGGAACAAGCCTCAGCGGTCTGGCCGCGGCACCGGACGGCACCATGTGGGCCGCCGGCGGCCGGCAGGCGAGCGGCGTCTACAAGCCGATCCTCCAGCGCCTGACCGGCGACACCTGGAGCAACGTGGCGCTGCCGGCGGCGGCCGCCCCGTACCGCTTCAACGCCGCCGCGGCCACGTCGGCGTCGAACCTGTGGCTGGCCGCCCAGCTCAACACCTCGGGTGACTCCCACGCCGTGCTGCGCTGGAACGGCACGGCCTGGAGCACGTTCAAGGTCCCGCTGGGCTTCCAGCCCAGCGACATCGCCACCGCGGGCGCCGGCAGCACGTGGGTGGTCAGCAGCTCGGCGGCCAAGCACTGGAACGGCACGGCCTGGGCCGACACCCCGATCGGGATCAAGCCCCGCGCGATCACGGCCGTCTCGTCCACCAGCGCGTGGGCGGTCGGCTGGGCCGAGGGGCAGCCCGCCACGGCCCACTGGAACGGCACCTCGTGGACCAACGTCCCGTTCCCCCGGGTCGACGGCGTGGACGTCAACAGTGAGATCGCGTCCACCCTGAGCGACGTGTACGCCGCCTCCGCGAACGACGTCTGGGCGGTCGGGTCGGTGCGGGTGGTCGACGAATCGGGCAAGAAGGTCTCGCGTTCGCTGCTGGCGCACTGGAACGGCACCGTGTGGAGCAACACCCTCGGCGCCCCCGGCACCTACCTGACCAAGGTCGCCTCGGACGGCGCGGGCGGTATCTGGGTCTCCGCCGGCACCACCATGCGCCACCGCACGGCGGCGGGCGTCTGGTCCGACGAGACCGTGGCCCAGCCCACCGGGACGAGGGCCAACCCGACGGCGCTGGCCCTCCGCCCGGGCACCACGACCATGTGGGCGGTCGGTTGGACGAGCAACAGCGCGACCGGGTGGGCCGACCTGGCTCACTGGCGCAGCAGCTGACGACCGCATAGAAGGAACCCGGCCGGCGCCGTCCCTCTGGCGCCGGCCGGGTTCCTCGGTTCGGGGGCCGGTCAGAAGCGGGTCATCCAGGACAGTGCGCGGGCCAGGACGTAGTAGACGGCGCCCGCGAGGGCCCAGTTGATGTAGAGCTGCTCGTCGGGGTCGCTGCGCGTGAAGACGTCGTGGAACGGCGTGGCGAGCCAGCGTCCCGCGTCGAGCGTGGCGTCCACCAGGGTGTTGCCGGGGTTCGCGCCGCCCCACGTCAGCAGCATGCCGAGGGCGAGGATCGCGACCGCCGCCCAGCCCGCCGCCATGATCATCGCGCTGACGGGGTTCGGCCTGGTGCGCCGCCAGCGCGGCGGCTTGCGCTGGACGGCCGTGCCGTCCGTCCGCCGCCAGAGCGCCCGCCGGGGCGGACGGGGGGACGTCTCCTCCGGCGTTTCGTGCTTGCGTCCTAGATGCAAGGCCATGGCCTCGTCCTTCCGTGCTCGCCTTCGCCCCAGGCGATGCCACGGGAGGCGCCCCGCAAACCCGGCCCCTATTTACGGACAGTCCATTTCCGGTCGGACGGACGTCACTTGCCGTGGTAGACGGGCGGGCGCTTCTCCTTGAAGGCGCGCGAGCCCTCCTTGGCGTCCTCGGAGCCGATGACCGGCCAGCCGATCTCGTCGGAGATCTTGAGGGCGTCCTCCTCGGACAGGTGCTGGGTCTCGCGGTAGGTGCGCAGGATGCCCTGGACGGCGAGCGGGCCGCAGGCGGCGATCTGGTCGGCCAGCTCGCGGGCGGCGGCCAGTGCCTGCCCATCCGGGACGATCTTGTTGATGAGGCCCATGGCGAGGGCCTCCCGCGGGGTGACCGAGCGGGCGGTCAGCAGGATGTCCATCGCGTTGGCGTAGCCGATCTGGCGGGGGAGGCGGATCGCGGAGCCGCCCATGGGGAACAGGCCGCGCTTCGCCTCGTACAGGCCGAGGGTGGCGCCCTCGGCGACCACGCGCAGGTCGGTGCCGACGAGCAGCTCGGTGCCGCCCGCCACGGCGTAGCCCTCGATGGCGCAGATCAGCGGCTTGGTCGGCTGGCCCTCGCGCAGCAGGCCCTTCCAGTGGAAGTTGGGGATCTGCGCCATCCGCTCCCGGACGCGGGGGTCGGACGGCTGCTGCCCCATGGCCTTCAGGTCGGCGCCGGCGCAGAACGTGCCCTCGGCCCCGGTGAGGATGGCGACGCGCACCTCGGGGGTGTCGGAGATGTAGGTCCAGGCGTCGGCGAGGCCCACCAGCATGGACGAGCTGAGCGCGTTGCGCGCCTCCGGGCGGTTCATCGTGACGATGACGACGTGGCCGTCGCGCTCGACGACGCAGTGCTCGGTGCTGATCGGCAGCCGTTCCGTCATGGTTCCTCCAGCTCAGATGTCAAACGAGAACAGATTCTAGTTAAGCCGCTGCCCTACCGGTAGGGGTTGAACTGCAAAACGAGAACGTGATCTACTTTGGCTGCCGGGCGTCCGCAGCGGGCGCCGGCGCTCTGTGCTCTGTGTGCTCTGTGCTCACGTAGGGAGATCCGATGGGGTCATTGGGCTTTTGGCGGCTGGCGCAGGCCGATCCCGAGTGGGTCGCCGCCATCGATCCGGACGGGACGCAGCACGCCGCGGGCGACCTGCTGGCACGCGCGAACCGGCTCGTCCACGGGTTGCGCGCGCTCGGACTGGAGAAGGGCGACGGCATCTGCGGCCTCGTCCCGAACGGCGCGGACGGGGTCGTCCTCTACCTGGCGGCGCTCCAGGCGGGCTGGTACTACACGCCGATCAACTGGCATCTGACCGGCCCGGAGATCGGCTACATCGTCGCCGACAGCGAGGCCAAGGCGTTCTTCGTCCACGAGCGGTACGCCGCCGAGGGCGCGCGGGCGGGCGAGGAGATCGAGGCCCACCGGCGGTTCGCGTTCGGGGAGGTCGAGGGCTTCCGGCCGATCGCGGAACTCGTCGACGGGCAGCCCGACACCCTGCCGGACGACCGCAGCAACGGCGCCACGATGCACTACACGTCCGGGACGACGGGACGGCCGAAGGGCGTCAAGCGGGCGCTGGCCGGGCTCGACCCCGACGACAGCGCCGAGCTGATGACGTTCCTGCTCGGCATGTTCGGCATCCCTCCGGGCCGCCCGGCCGGGGGAGAGCACCAGGCGCACCTCGTCACCTCCCCGAACTACCACACGGCCGTCACCCAGTTCGGCGGGACGGCCCTGCAGATGGGCCACACGCTCGTCTACATGGACAGGTGGGACGCCGAGGAGACCCTGCGGCTGATCCAGGAGCACCGCGTCAGCAACACCCACATGGTGCCGACGCACTTCAAGCGGCTGCTGTCGCTGCCGGAGGACGTCCGGTCCCGGTACGACGTGTCGAGCATGAAGTGGGCGATCCACGCGGCGGCGCCGTGCCCGGTGCCGCTCAAGCAGCAGATGCTCGACTGGTGGGGCGACTGCATCTGGGAGTACTACGCGGCGACGGAGGGCGGCGGGACGATCGCCAGCCCGGCCGACTGGCGCGCCCACCCCGGCACCGTCGGCAACGCCTGGCCGATCAGCGAGCTGCTGATCGTGGACGACGACGGCGAGCCCGTCCCGACCGGGACGCACGGCACGATCTACATGAAGATGGCCGGCGTCGAGTTCGAGTACAAGGGCGACAAGGAGAAGACGGAGAAGAACCGGCTGAAGGACTTCTTCACCGTCGGGGACATCGGGTACCTGACCGAGGACGGGTTCCTGTTCCTGTCCGACCGCAAGGCCGACATGATCATTTCGGGCGGGGCGAACATCTACCCGGCCGAGATCGAGAACGAGATCATCCTGCATCCCAAGGTCGGGGACGTGGCCGTGTTCGGCATCCCGGACGACGAGTGGGGCGAGCAGATCAAGGCCGTGGTGGAGCCCGCCGAGGGCGTCGAGCCCGGCCCGGGGCTCGCGGAGGAGATCCTCGCGTCGCTGGAGGGGCGGCTGGCCAAGATGAAGTGGCCGAGGTCCGTCGACTTCATCGAGGCGATGCCGCGCGAACCCAACGGCAAGCTCCTCAAGCGCAAGCTCAGGGACCCGTACTGGAAG
>NZ_JBEZJP010000048.1:0-30074 GCF_040653175.1 Actinomadura sp. NPDC048032 | reverse complement strand
CAGGCGGTGCTCCCCGCGAGCGCCCGTTTGAAGGCGTCGATCTCAAGGATCCGGGCCGCCTCGATGATCGCCTCTCCGGACACCCCGACCGCGTCGGACGCCACCGGGCCGACGGTGATCGCGAACCGCAGCTTCATCCGGACCGGAGCCGTCGAACGCCGGTTGTGCTGCTGCAGCGCGACCTCAAGCCGGGGCGGCAGGGCCTCCAGGACCGTCCTCGCTGGAGTGGTCGGCGGCACGATGATGAGAAAGCCGTCACCCCTGTCCTCCCAGTGGCACCGGTCGAGGTCGCCCAGGCCCGCGAGCACGAAAGCGCCCTGCACGACGTCGAAGAGGCTCTGGCGCACGAAGTAGCGGTCCTCGTCGGTACGGATCGTGGCGGCGAAGCCGGCCACGTCGAACAGCAGGACGGTGCAGTATTGCCCTTCGAAACGGGGGCGTTCCACCGGTCTCGGGCTCTCGGAGGGTCCTGCGCATGCCGGACGGGACGCGGTCTCCCCGCCTGCCGCGCCGCTTTCGGAAGGCTCGATGAGCCGCTCGTAGATCTGGTCCTCGACGATGGCGAGCACACGGGGACGCTCCGCGATGAAGCTCGCGAATTCCGCCGTGCTCATCACCAGCGCCACGACGTCGTCCAGTGCCACGGCGCTGGCGGAGCGGACGGCGGTCCGCAGCGCCGCGCGCTCCCCGATCAGCTGTCCGGGGCCGCGGTGCGCGAGCACCCGCTCCGTCCCGCCCTCGGACACGCAGATCTTGGTCCATCCGCTGAGCAGGACGAACACCTGGTCGGCCTGGTCGTGCCTGTGAAAGAGGGCGGAACCCCTGCGGAACGTGCGGCGCCGCCCCAGGGCCAGCAGGAGGCCGCGCTCACCGTCGCTGAGGGACTGCCAGAACGCCTTGGGCCGCTCCGAGCCGGATTCCAACTCGCCCACAAGGCCATCGTGAGCAGACCCGATCAGCGCCCCCTGGCCGGGAGTGGCCGGTCGGCGATCACGGGCGGCGTCCGCCAGTTCGCAGAGGCGCCGGTTGACGAGCACCAGGGTGCCCGCCACGACGGCCAGGCAGACCGGGCCCGCCAGCATCCCGGTGCCGGCGAGCACCGCCGCCAGGAGGGCCAGCCCGCCGATGGTGCTCGCCGCGTAGACCACGAGCGACGGCACCGGAGCGGAACGCCGGAGCGGAAACTCGTCGGTGCGGTCGCCTTCGGAAGGGCCGCCTCGGCGGCCCGTGGCGGTCATGCGACGTCTCCGGCGTTCGGCGGACGGCGTCCGCTGCGGTCCTTCCCCTGCTCTGACCTGCGATAAGGGTTCCCGAACGGGAGCCCTCCGCCATTGCTTTCCCCCATGTATTCGCTTACATTCAACCTACGACCTCCGTCGCTCTTCGATAGCCGGGGTGTCGTCACCGTTGGGCCGGTGTGCCGACCGGCCCAACTTGTTGTGCGGCGTTGATCAGCGGCTTCGCACACCTCCCGCTTCTTTGCCCCCGAGCGGGCTCCCCGTGATCACTGGATCGCTCGTGTCTGCCGTCTCTTTGTCCGACTACTGCTACCGTCATGTTCCTTCGGCAAGTAGAATTTGGCAAGTGCCAACTTGTGATGGACATTGGCACCTTCCTCTGGCAACGACGTGCTCAGCGTCGGGGCAGACGTTCGATCAAGGGGCGGTGACCTGGTCATGACCGATGGCGGCAGCCCGACCATCCGCCGGCGGGAGCTCGGCTCGCGGCTGCGGAGGCTTCGCCTGGAATCCTCCAGGACGATCGACGAGGTGGCGCAGGCGCTCCTGTGCTCGCCGAGCAAGGTGAGCCGGATGGAGACCGGTCAGCGCGTCGCGACCGCGCGCGACATCCGGGATCTGTGCGAGCTGTACCTGGTGACCGATCCGGCGGTCAAGGACGAACTGATGCGCCTGGGCAGGGAGGCGCGCCAACGGTCGTGGTGGCGGCAGTACAGCGATCTCGGCGAGGTCACCTCGCTGATCGACTACCAGGACGGCGCCTCCTCCATCACCGAGTACGACTCGTGCCTGGTCCCCGGCCTGCTGCAGACCGAGGAGTACGCCCGCTCCGCCGTGCGCGGTCTCCTGCCGAGAATCCGGGAGGACGTGCTCGAAGAACGCGTCGAGGCGCGAATGCGGCGGCAGCGCCTCCTCACCCAGGACAGTCCGCCCCGGCTCTGGGTCCTGCTCGACGAATCAGTACTGATCCGGCATGTCGGGGGTGCCTCGACCATGAAGGCACAACTCGACAAGCTCCATCAGCAATCGCTTCTACCGCAGGTGACCATTCAGGTCGTGCCATTCAAGGTGGGCGCGCACCCCGGCCTGAACAGTGCCTTCTCCCTGGTGGAATTCACCGACGCGACGCTGTCGCCGATCGTGTACACCGAAGGGCTGAGCGGCGAAATATACCTGGAGGGCAGGAACGATATCGACCGGTACCGGGAAGCGGTCGACCACCTGCGCGCCTCCGCCTTGAGCCCTGCGGATTCGCAGGACCTCATCACCACAATGATCGGACGTATCTCATAGGCTCACCGAGCCGCTGGAACGTTCGCTGTCCCTGATAAGGAGAACCATGACACGTGGACCATCGGCCGAGGCCGCCTCCGCTGAGCCCAAATGGATCGTCGCCAGCGCGAGTGGCGGCGGTAACTGCATCCGGGCGGCCGCTTCGGCAAGTGGAGTCATCGTCGGTGACACCAAGAATCCGGATGGTCCAGTGCAGTTCTACGGTAGGGACGAGTGGCGCAGGTTCATCCATCAGGTCAAGTCCGGGTTCCGCCCGGAGTGAGCATCGCTAGTCGCCGTCGGCCAGTTCGGCGCGCACCGTTTCCAGCAATTCCCTGGACCGGTCCGGGCTCAGCGCGTCGTCGCTGAGCCGGGCGAAGGCGACGCGATGCTCGGCAAGTTCCGGCGACGCACCGATGTACGTGCTGCTTCGCGGAAATCTTTCGAGATGCAGCACGTCATCGATGCCCTCTCCGGTGTCCAGCAGCCAGAAGGGACCCGTGAACGCCGTGTGGGCGGCGGCCATGGGAAGCACCTGGATCGTCACGTCCGGGAGGTCGGCCTCCTGAAGCAGCCGATCCAGCTGGCCCAGCATGACCTCGGCGGAACCGGTCCGGCGCCGGATGACCGCCTCGTCGAGCAGGTAGATCTGGGCGACGTCCTGCTCGTCCCGCTCGTCGAGCAGCCGCCGGCGCCGCTGCCGGAGTTCCACCAGCGCGTCGATCCGCTCCTGCGTCGCATCCGGCCAGTACGCGCCGAGTACGGCGCGCGCGTAACCCTCCGTCTGAAGCAGGGCCGGGACGTGCAGGACCTCGACCGCGCTGATCGAAAGGGCCGCGGCCTCGTAGGCGAGGTAGCGGGCGAACTCCGGGTCGTCCCAGCCGGTCAGATAGGGCTCCCACCAGGCGGGCCGCCGCGCCGTTTCCGCAAGCCGCAGCAGCTTTTCCTTCTGCTCCGGGCCGGCACCCCGGTAGTCCAGTAACGCGGCGAGGTCGTCGATCGGGTTTCGCGGCGTCCAGTTCTCCACCCGCGCCAACCGCCCTGGAGTCCACCCGAGCTCCCGCGCGGCCGCATCCCCACCGGAGGCCTGGCGATGACGCAGAGTGCGCAGTTCTGCGACCAAGAGGGCACGGACGACCACTGGCCCCGGCGACGAGGTCATGTGTACTCCTTGATCATGAAACTGGGCGCATCCCTGCACTGCCAACAATAGCGATACCCAAAAGATGTCGCCCCTAGTCGCTGGTCGCATCCGCCACTGCACGAAGCGCGCTTTGGCAAGCGCGTTTCCCGCACCTATCGCCTCGATCTCAACGCGAGTAACACCGGTATCAGCAGGTCGGCCCCGCCGAGAAAAGGTGGCTCGCCTTTGCTGACCTGATCAGGTCAGCCGCCGAACCCGCTCGACAGTTCTCCGAGGGAGCGAGGTCGATTTCCGCCCGCACTCACCGTGTAGGCCGAGGAGCAGCGGTGCATCGAATTCCAGCCCAAAGCACGTGTAAGTGCTGCTCAGGTGGTCGTTTGATTCGGACCGCTCGGCACCCAGAGGCCGCTTGGCGCCAGATGGGCCGACGGCACACGGCGGGCGTGGTTCGTCCGGTCGCCCCGGCGGAAGGTACGGGCGACCGGACGGACCGAGTTCGTGGGTCAGGCCACGTCGAGACCGCGGCGGCGGTCGGCCCACTGGAGGGAGTGGCGGATGGCGTCCTCGACGGTGTACTCGGGCTTCCAGGCGAGCAGGTCCCAGGCCTTGGCCGGGTCGACGTAGGCGCCGACCACGTCGCCGGGGCGGGCGGGGGCGTCCTCGGCCCGGAAGGAGTCGCCGACGACCTCGCGGAAGGCGGCGACGAGCTCGCGGACGGTGACGCCGTCGCCGGTGCCGAGGTTGATCACTTCGTAGCGGGCGTGGTCGCCGGCGGGCGGGATGATCGCGTCGAAGCGGGCGGCGGCCGCGTGGAAGGCGCGGGCGATGTCCCAGACGTGGATGTAGTCGCGGATCGCGGTGCCGTCGCGGGTCTCCCAGTCCACCCCGGTGATCTTGAAGGGCACGCCCGTCGCGTAGCACTCGATCATCTTGCCGAGGGCGTGGGTGGGCTTGCTGTTCTGCAGGCCGGTGCGCAGGCGCGGGTCGGCGCCGATCGGGTTGAGGTAGCGCAGCGAGATGACGCGCAGCCCGTAGGCCTCGCAGAAGTCCCGCAGGAGCAGCTCCGCCATCATCTTCGAGCGGGTGTAGGGGTTCTGCGGTTCGAGTTCGGACGTCTCGGTGACCGACAGGTCGGCCTCCGGGCGGTACATCCCCGCGGTGGACGCGAAGATCATCCGATCGCAGCCGTTGCGGACGAGGTGGCCCGCGAGATCGAGGGTCTTGGACAGGTTGACCCGGTAGTAGCGCAGCGGGTCCGTCATCGAGTCGGGCACCACGATCAGCGCGGCGCAGTGCACGGTGAGCGCGATGTCGGGGTGGTCGCGGAAGATCTCGTCGACGAGGTCCCCGTCCCCGATGTCGCCCTGGTAGAAGACCTTGCCGTCGGTGAACTCCCGCCGTCCGGTGATGAGGCTGTCGAGCACCACGGGAGTGGCGCCGCGCTCGGTGAAGGCGGAGGCGATCGTGCTGCCGATGAAGCCGGCTCCCCCTGTGATCAGCACTTTCATGTGGCATCCCTGCAGGCCAGTGCGTCCCCTGAAGTTCCAGCCACAGGATGAGCAGGCGGCGGCGGGCGGTCAATGTCCCGCGTTCGAGGTGACCGGGTCCGGACTCGCGTGAACCGGCCGGGCCCGGCCGCGTCCGCGCACGAGCCTTCCCCCGAGTACTCGTCCTGCGAGGTCGCAAACCGGGCTCCGGCAATCGGACGGCCGAAACGAAGTACAGCGTTTGCAGGATCCGCCGGGCCCGCGCAGCGGTCATCGTCGGTGCATGGAACCGATCCGTGTCCTCATCGTGGACGATCACGCGCTCTTCGCCGAGGCCCTCGCGGCACGGCTGGGACGCGAGCCCGATCTGGTGATCCTCCCGATCGCCGCCGACGTGCGGCGCGCGCTGGCGCTGACCGCCGCCGAGCGCCCGCGGGTCCTCGTCCTCGACATGACGCTGGACACGGAGAACGGGCTGGACGTCCTGGAGCGGGTCCGCAAGCGGTACCCGCACGTCCGGGTCGTCATGCTGACCGCGATGAGCGACGTGGACGCGATGGTGCGGGCGGTCCGGACCGGCGCGGTGGGCTGGGTGGAGAAGACCGAGAGCGCCGACCTCGTCGCCCGGGTGATCCGGTCCGCGGCGCGGCAGGGCGGCTGGATCCCCCCGGACGTGCTCGGCGAGGTGCTGCGCAGGCTGACCGAGGGCGGTGGCGACGGGCTGATCGCCGAGCTGACGCCGCGGGAGCGCGAGGTCCTGCAGTGCATGGTGGACGGCCTCGGCCGCGCGGAGATCGCCGAGCGGCTGGGCCTGTCGGCGAACACCGTCCGCACCCACACGCAGAACCTGCTGGCCAAGCTCGACCTGCACTCCGCCCTGGAGGCGATCACCCTCGCGATGCGCGCCGGCATGCGGCCGACCTCGGACGACTACTGAGCGTGGGGCGCGCTCTGGTGCAAACGGCGTAGAGCGGGGTCGTCATTTGTGTGATTCCTCCGGACAGGCGGCTTCCTACGCTCGGCCATGACGGAGCCGGAGGGGGAACCGTGGAGATCGACGAAGTCGCCGCGCGGGTGGTCCGGAGCTACTGGGCGCTCCTGCTGGTCATGACGCTCCTCCCCCTGGTTCTGGTGGGCCTCGCCATGAGCGGGCGGGAGCCGCCGTACACGGCCGCGACGCGGTTGCAGGCGAGCAGCAGGGCGACCGACGCGGCCCCCGGGGACGCGGGCGTGTCCATCGTGGTCAGCCAGGTGAAGGCGTTCGCGACCAGCGAGAACCTGCTGAGCGGGGTCCTGCGGCAGCAGCACGCCGACCGGTCGACGGTGAAGACGGCGAAGGCGATCGGGGTGGCCGGGCTCGGGACGTCCACCGTGGTGGAGCTGTCGGTGAAGGACCGCGACCCGGGCGTGGCGCGGCGGCTGGCCGACGCGCTCGGCGCCGCGGTCGTCAAGGAGATCAACGAGTCGAACCAGGGCTCGATCCGGCAGCAGATGGACGACATCGACAAGCGCGTCCGGACGCTGGAGAAGCGTCTCGGCCCGCTGTCGCGGCGGGCGGGCGCGCAGCCGAACCCCGACATCGGCGCCGCCAACGAGCGCGAGCGGGTGCAGGCGGAGCTCACCGACCTGCGGTCGAACCGGTCGGACCTGCAGACGCAGCTGTCGTCGGCCGGGACGGCGTCGGTGGTGCAGCCGGCGGTCCTGGCGCCGCGCACGAACCCGGTCGTGATGACGGCGGCCATCGCGGGGCTGGTCGGGCTGGTCGGCGGCATCCTGATCGCGGTGGTGACGGAGACGGCCCGTCCCACGATCCCGGGGCAGCGGCGGGTCGCGCGGCGGCTCGGGGTTCCGCTGCTCGGCTGGGCCGACCGGGGGCCCGAGCAGCTCGCCGACCTCGGGCGGCGCGTCCGGCTCGCCATGAAGAAGGAGGGGGTCGGACGGGTCGCGCTGGTCGGTGCGCCCGGCCCGCTGCCGGCCGGCGTGGTGTCGTCGGTCGCGTCCGCCGTGTACGGGGACGGCACGAAGGTCGTCACGGCCCGCCCCGGAGACGACGCCCCGGACGGCGACGGCGACGGCAAGGGCGGGACGCCGCCGGCCGGCGGCGGGTCCGGCAAGGGGAAGAGCAGCACGTCGGTGGTCCGTGCCGGCACCGCCGTGATGGCGAAGAAGGCGGTCCCGGTGCGCCGGCTCTGCCAGGTGCACGCGTTCGAGGAGATCGATCCGGGCTCGGACGACGTGGTCGGCGTGGTCGTGGTGGTCGGTCCGGTGACGAGGGCGGCGGGGCTGGAGACCGTCCGCGACCTGGTCGCCGCGTCCGGCTGGCCGCTGCTCGGCGTCGTCGGCGCGGCCCGGAAGATCAAGGGGTGACCAGATGAGTACGTCCGTTCCGTTCACGGTTCCGTCGGTGTCCGGTGAGGCCGCCGACGCCGTCGTCAAGGTGCTCGACTCGGGTTGGATCACGACGGGGCCGCAGACGGCCGCGTTCGAGCAGGAGTTCGCCGATCATCTGGGCGCCGCGCACGTCGTCGCGGTGTCCTCGTGCACGGCCGCGCTGGAGCTGTGCCTGCGGGCGCTGGACCTCCCCCCGGGTTCGGCGGTGCTGACGCCGAGCCTGACGTTCTGCGGCGCGATCAACGCGATCCTGCACGCGGGGCACCGGCCCGTGCTGGTCGACATCGACGAGGACACGCTGGTCCCGAGCCCCGAGACGGTCGCGGCGGCGGCCCGCCGCGCCGTTCCCGCGGCGATGGTCGTCCAGAACCAGGGCGGCTACCCGGTGGACGTCGCGGCGCTCGCCGCGGCGGCGGGCCTGGACCGGACGAAGGTCGTCGAGGACGCGGCGCACGGGCCCGGCGCCGGACGCGGCGGCAGGCCGGTCGGGTCGGAGTCGTTCGCGGCCTGCTTCTCCTTCTACGCCACCAAGAACATGCCGATCGGCGAGGGCGGCGCGGTGGCGTCGAGCGACGGGGAGTTCGCCGACCGGGTCCGCGCGATGCGGATGCACGGGATGAGCAAGGACTCGTGGAAGCGGTACCTGCCCGGCGGCAGCTGGCGGTACGACGTGAAGACGGTCGGGCTGAAGGCCAACATGACCGACGTCCAGGCGGCGATCGGGCGGGCGCAGCTCGCGGCGCTGCCGGGCTGGCAGCGGGACCGCGCCGAGATCACGGCCCGCTACGACGCGGAGCTCGGGGGGCTGCCCGGTCTCGTCCTGCCGCAGCGCGACCTGGACGGCGTGCAGCACGCCTGGCACCTCTACCAGGTCCGGGTGCCGGACCGGGACGCGGTCAGCGCCGAGCTGGAGGCGGCGGGCGTCGCGACGTCCGTGCACTTCATCCCGGCGAACCAGATGACGGCCTACCGGCGGATCCTCGGCACTGAGGAATGCGCGCGCGTGCCGGTGACCGACCGGGTCGGTGAGGAGTTACTGTCGCTGCCGCTGTATCCGGGGCTGACGGCCGACGGCGTCGAACGCGTCGTCGCCGCGCTCTCCGCTGCGCTGCGGAGCCGGAGCGCGTGAGCACCGCCCGCAAGCTCAGGGTCGCCACGGTGATCACCCGGTTCAACGGGGGCGCCGGCCAGGTCGCGCTGAACGGTGCGCTGGCGCTGCCGGACGGCGACTACCAGCGCACGATCGTCACCGGCGGCGTCGGCATGGACAGCACGGCCTCCGCCACCGGCGACGGCGTCCTCTACGGGGAGGAGGCCGTCGCCAACGCCGCCGCCGGCGACCTCACCGGGCGGGCGCACGCGGCCGGGATGGAGATCGTCCAGGTGGGGCCGCTGGTACCGCAGGTGTCCCCGCGCGACGACCTCGCCGCGCTGAGGACACTGACCAGCGTCCTGGCGGAGGGGCGGTACGACGTCGTCCACACCCACAGCGCGAAGGGCGGCGTGCTCGGACGGATCGCGGCGGCCCGCGCGGGCGTCCCCCGCATCGTCCACACGTGGCACGGGTTCCCGTTCAACGAGTTCCAGTCGCGGGCCCGGCGGCACCTCTACATCCGCCTCGAACGGATGGCGGCGAAGCGCACCGACGCGTTCCTCGCGATCGGGTCGGAGACGGTGACGACGGCTCTGCGGCTCGGGCTGACCACGCCGGAGCGGGTCCGGCTGTCCTGGCCGGCCGTGGACGTGGACGCCTACGCGGCCGCGCCCGGCTCCCGCGTTCAGGCCCGCCGCCGCCTCGGCCTGCCGCTCGGCGTGAGGGTCGTCGGGTCGGTCGGGCGGCTGACGTTCCAGAAGGGACCGGAGATCTTCGCCAGGGCGATCGCCCGGCTTCCGGACGACGTGTTCGGCCTGTGGGTCGGCGGCGGCCCGATGGCGGGCGAGGTGGAGCGGCTCACCGCGAGGCTCGGCGTCGGCGAGCGGATGCGCTGGCTCGGGCACCGCGGCGACGTCGCCGACGTGCTTCCCGCCTTCGACGTGATGGCGATGGCGAGCCGCTGGGAGGGTCTCCCGTGCGTGCTGGTCGAGGCGATCGGGGCGGGGATCCCGCTGGTCGCGACGGCTGTCCCGTCCAACCAGGACCTCGTGCTCGCCGGGGAGACCGGCGTGCTCGTCCCGCCCGGGGAGCCCGCCGGGCTCGCCGCCGGGATGTCGGCGCTGCTGAACGACCCGACCGCCGCCGCGCGGATGGCGGAGCGGGCCCGGGCCAGGGTCGGCGAGTGGTTCTCGCCCGGATACCTCGGGACCGTCCTGGACGAGACCTACCGAGGCGACTCCCGCCGGCCATGACCACGGTGATCGAGGCACCGCCCGCGCCGCCGCCGCTGAGGCGCGGCCCGCGCCCGGCGGCCGCCGTGCTGGTCGCGGGCATCGCCTCGCTGCCGATGCTGATGCCGGCCGGCCTCCCGCCGGGCCCCGGCAACACCGGGCTGCCCGACCTCGCGCTGGTCGGGCTCATCGCGACGACGCTGATGTGGGCGGGCACCCGCGGGCACCCGGTCCGGTGGCCGTTCCTCGTCCCGACCCTGATGACGATCATCGCGGGCGGGGTCGCCGCCATCGTCAACGAGGCGGGCGCGCTCACCCTGCTCAAGGACATGTTCGTGCTGCTGTGGGCGGTGAGCCTCGCCAACCTCGGCCGCGACCCGGCGCTGCTGAGGGTGGCCCTCCGCGCGTTCGTGTGGATCGGGACGAGCTACGCCGCCGTCATGATCGTCGGATTCGTGCTGGGCATCGAGGCGCTGTCCGGCAAGCAGATCGACGGCGAGCGCGCGATGTTCACGTTCGGCGACGCGAACTACGCCTCCAACTGGTTCATCTGCGTGTACTTCGTCGCCCGCGCGACCCGGTATCCGGGGGTCCGGGGGAAGAGGTGGGCGGTCTGCGGGATCCTGCTCGCCGCCGAGATCCTCACCGGCTCGAACGGCGGGCTGCTCGCCCTCTGCGTCGCGGTGCTGCTCGGCCACCTGTTCCGGCTGGTCCGCGAGGGCAGGGCGCACCACGCGATCGCCGTCGGCCTGTTCGCCGTGTTCGTCGGCGGGGCCGGCGTCGCGGTCGTCACCCAGGTCGACGTCCAGCCGTACCTGGACCAGGCGAGCCAGGCGTCGCCGATCCTGCGCGACTCCATCGGGCGGACGACCGGGGAGAGCACGAACTCGCGCGGCACGGTCCTCGCCACCACCCTCCAGATGATCGACGACCAGACGCACCCGTGGGGCATCGGGCCCGGCCAGACCGAGCGCCAGATGCTGGTGCGGCAGGAGACCTACGTCCGGGAGGCGCACAACGACTACGTCGCCGCGGTCCTGGAGCGCGGCTTCCTCGGCGGCGTCGCGCTCATCGCGCTGGTCTTCGTCCTGCTGCTGAAGTGCGTGCGGATCGCCCGCCGGGACGCGCTGACCGGCGAGTACGCGCGGCTCGTCCCGCGTCCCGAGCTGTTCGGCGCGCTCGTCGCCGTCTTCCTCGTCTCCGGCCTGTTCTACGAGACGCTCCACTACCGCCACGGCTGGGCGATCTTCGGGCTGATCGCCGCGCTCGACCTCTTCGGACGCCGCGGCGACTCCTCCGTCCGCCGGCGTCTCCGGCCGCGGGCGAGCACGCCCGCCGTCTCATCGGCCATGCCCGGCCCCCCGCCGAACCTGAACGGTGCGGCGGTCGCCGTGCCGCCGCCCCGAACTCCCGAACCGGAGGGCGGCGGGAGAAACGCACGGCGCAGGCTGCTGACGCTGGTCGCGGGGAACGTGGCGGGACGGGTCGGCGCGCTCGCCTCGCTCGGCGTGGCGACGATCCTGGTGGCGCGGATCGGCGGGCCCGAGCTCGTCGGCGCGTTCACGCTCGTCCGGATCCTGCCGGGGCTGCTGTGCCAGCTGTCCAGCGCCGGGCTGCCGGGCGCGGCGCCGTACTTCCTCGCCCGGAACGACTACGACCAGAGCCGGGTACGGCCCACGCTGGCGTGGCTGACCGTGATCGGCGCGACGATCTCCGGTGCGGGCTGGCTGGCGCTCAGCCCGCTGGTCTACCTGGTGTTCTTCAAGTCGTTCGGGCTGTGGGTCGCGGTCGCCGCGGCCGCGCCGTCCTTCACGCAGGGCTTCGTCTCGGTCGGCAAGGGCCTGCTGCAGGGGACCGGCGACCAGCCGGGCGCGAGCCTCGCCATCGCCGTCGAGGAGTTCGTGTTCCTGCCGATCTACCTCGTGCTCCTCACCGGCTGGTACGGGCCCGGCGCGCTGATCAGCGGGCTGGTGCTCGCCGACGTCGCCGCCGCCGCGTGGATCGCCCGGCGGCTCGCGCGGCGCGGGTTCTTCGCCGGGTGGGGGCGCCCCGACCGGCGGCTCGGCCGGTCCATCGCCGGGTACGGGCTCCGCGGCTACCTCGGCCAGCTCATCGACCTGCTGCAACTGCGGTTCGACATGGCGCTGCTCGGCGCGCTCGCCGGGCCGAAGGTGCTCGGCGTGTACACGGTCGCGAGCAAGTTCGCCGAGCTCGTGCAGCTCCCCGGCCTCGCGGTCAACTACATCCTGTATCCGGACTTCGCCAAGGACGACCGGGACACCGCGATGAAACGGACGTCCCGCCTGATCCTGCCCGCGCTCGGCGTGTCGGCCCTGGCCGCGCTGCCGCTCGCCCTCATCGCCGGGACCGCGCTGCCGTGGATCTTCGGCGACGTGTTCGACGACGCGGTCGTGCCCACCTACGTCCGGCTCGCCGGCGTCGTGACCTTCGGGGTCACCGGGCTCGTCATGGCCTGCCTGTACGGGGTCGGGCGGCCGGGCGCCGCGTCCGCGGGGCAGGGCATCGGGCTCGCGGGCGTCGTCGTCCTCGGCGCGGTCCTGATCCCCGCGCACGGCGCGGTCGGCGCCGCGGTCGCCACGTCCGTCTCCTTCGTCGCCACGACGGCGGCGCTGCTCGTCCTGTTCCGGCGCGTCGGTAAGGCCGCGCCGCCGCCCCCCGCACCCGAAGACAAGGGGTGATCATGTCCGAGTTCGCGAGCCGTCCCGTCGACAGGTCCGACGGCGTCCCCCCGTCCACGGCGCGCCGCGTCCTGGACGTCGCCGGAGCGGCCGCCGGGCTGCTGCTCCTCAGCATCCCGCTGCTGGTCGTCTACCTGCTGGTGCGGCTGTCCAGCCCGGGGCCGGGCGTGTTCCGGCAGACGCGGGTCGGGCAGGGCGGGAGGCCGTTCACCATGTACAAGTTCCGGACGATGCGGCAGGGCGTCGGCGGCCTCGCCGTCACCGCCAACCGCGACCCGCGCCTGACGCGGACCGGGAAGATCCTGCGCCGGTGGTCGCTGGACGAGCTGCCGCAGCTGGTGAACGTCCTGCGCGGCCAGATGACCCTCGTCGGGCCGCGCCCGGAGACCTACGACCTCGCCGTCCACTACGACGGGCGGCACCGCTGGATCTTCGACCACCGGCCCGGCCTGACGGGCGTGTCGGAGGTCCGGTTCCGCGACTTCGACGTGCTCGGCCCCGGCGAGGAGGTCGACCTCGCCGGCTACATCGAGCGGATCGTCCCGGCGCGGGTCGCGGTCGACGCCGTGTACCTGCGGGACCCGTCGATGCGGGCCACGCTCGGCGCGCTCTGGGACACCGTCCGGCACCTCCTCGGCTTCACGGTCCCGCCCCTGAGGGTGGACGCCGCCGGGGCCGTGCACGAGGCCGCCATCGAGGAGGCGCGGGAGCGGCCGGTGCGCGCCGCCGAGGAGCCCGGTTCCGCCGCCTGACCATCGCCTTCGGGGAGTGACGCGGGATGGACGTCCAGGACGCCCGATTCAAGATCGCGGCCGTCGCCACGGCGGTCGTGCTGGCGGCCGGATTCCTTTTCCACCTGCACCGGCGGACGTCGGACCACCGGCCGTACCGGGGGCCGTCCGCCGCGCCGGGGACGCCCGCGACCGAGCCCGGCGGGACCCGCCGGATCGCGCTGAACACCCGGCCGTCGGACTATCCGCGGCTCCGGGCGCTCGGCTATGACCTGGTGGACGTCGAGGCGGACCCGTCGCTCGTCGCCGGGGTCCCCGCCGGGATGCGGGCGCTGCTGTGGGTCGGCAACTTCACCTGCGGCGACTTCGCGCTCGGCTGGGACGAGTTCCAGCGTGCCGTCCAGCGGTTCGGGCGCGACCCGAAGGTGTACGGGTGGTACCTGTCGGACGAGCCCAACACCGGCGACTGCCCGGAGGTCGCCGGCGAGATCCGCCGCCGCGCCCGCTACATCGAGCGGAACGCGCCCGGGCAGGTCTCGTTCATCTCGCTGACCGACTGGCCGATGGGACCGCTCACGCCGCGGCGCGTCGGCGTCGACCTGGTCGGCCTGGACCCCTACCCCTGCAAGGGCTCCCCGGAGGCGCGCGAGCACTGCGACATCGGGGCGATCGACCGGATGGTCCGTATGGCGGACGCCGCCGGCATCCCGCGCGCCAGGGTCGCGCCCGTCCTGCAGACGTTCGGGCAGGGCTGCACCGAGGGCGACAAACAGTACTGGCTGCCGACGCGGGCCCAGTTCCGCGCGATCCTCGCGCGCTGGGACCGGCTCGCGCCGCGGCCGCCGCTGGAGATCTCCTACTCCTGGGGACACCAGGAGAAGTGGGCCTGCCCCACTCTCGCGGACGCCTCCGGCGGCGCCCACCCCGACCTGCAGAGCCTCATGCGGGCACGCAACACGGCGCGCTGAGAGGCCCTGACCGGCGCGGAGGTCAGTTACCGCCGGGCTGGTCGGCGACGGCCGGATGCCGCGACTTCGACGGAAGCTGGAACTCCAGTGACCCGAGCCTCAGGGCCAGGACCTCCATCACACCGACGGCCAGAATCAACGCGACGGCCATCAGGCCGAGCTTCCTGCGGTTCAACCGCGCACCCCTTTGAAACCCCCGAACGAGCAGGTCAAGAACTTAACATGCAGTGATCTTTCTTCTGTTCCGGAACTGCCCGTTTCTCACCCTTTGTAACGCCTTTGTGATCCTGCGCAGCCCCGCGCCGCCTCCCGCGCCGCCCCCGCGGCGCGGTCAGAGGGCTCGGCTGGTGAGGTTGGCGGCGCGGGCGTTGAGGCACTCGCCGGTGGCGAGGTCGAAGGCGAAGTTGTGGGCCAGGCAGTGGATCCGCCCGTCCCGGACGACCGAGCCGACCGACAGGTCCTCACCGGCGTGCGGGCAGTACCGCGGGATGTCGTAGCGGGCGCCGGCGTCGGCGACGACGATGCGCTCGCTCTCGTCCCGCCCGGTCTCGTACGCCTCGACGGCGTCCAGCGCCGGCGCGTTCGCGTGCTTGAGCAGTCCGACCAGGTGGTCGTTGTAGACGTCGGGATCGCGGTAGAGGCTGAGCCGGAACGAGATGAGCAGGTCCTCCCACGCCATCCGGCCGGTGAGCACGCCGTCCAGCCAGCGGGCCGCGGTGGTGATCCGGTAGTGCGGGCGGACGCCGGGGGACGCCTGCGCCACCGTGAGGCCGCCGGGAGAGAAGTCGACGTCCCAGGAACCGCCGTGCGGACCGGTGACCTCGAACCGGACGATCATCGAGATCCGCCGGAGGAAGTAGTCGCTGAGCCCGCCGAGGCGCGCGAAATGGGCGGTGAACCTGTCGAACAGGTCCGGGCCCGGCTCGGGGTGGTCCGCCAGCACGCCGGCGATGGCGCCGGCCCGGTCGGCGGCGTACCGCCTGAGGTAGTCGCCCCGGGCGTCGTCGGCGAAGGAGAACTCCGCCGAGACCGGGTCACGGGTGATCTCCCCCGTGTCCAGGTCGACGGCGTCGCCCGGCTTGAAGCACTCCCAGCGCTGCCCCGGCAGATGCTCGCGCAGCCAGCCGGTGGCGACCTCCGGGTCGCAGAACGCGCCGTCCGCCTGGTCGAGCACCCGGTTGAGGTGCTCGACCTCGGCGTCCAGGAAGCACGGCGGCCCGGCGAACGGGGCCGCCAGCACGGGCTCGGTCTGCCGGACGAGCCGCTGCGCCGCGCGCAGCTTGGAGACGCGCTTGGCCGCCGAGACCTCGGCCATCTCGGCGGCGGAGTACTCGTAGCAGATCGGGTGCCAGGACGCCCCGGACGTCTGGAGCGCCATCAGGTCGAGCCGGCCTCCCGCCATGTGCTTGGCCCGGCGGGCCTGCGCGGCGGTGAGCCTGGCGTCGTTGCAGTGCAGGATCGCGCGACCGTCCGCCACGATCAGAAAGGCGGCGTCATGGCACATGGGCGACAGTTCTGGAATGACGGTGATCCAGGAGCCGCGATTGTCGAGCGTGAATTTCTCCCACGGCCGTATTTCGATGACCTGTCGCCCGCCCGCGGCGACCGTGACGCGTTCCCGGAAGGCGGGTCCGGGATAACACGGAATGAGGATCCGGGTCCGCGCGGGAAGGCGCTCGATGACCCACGGGTCGAAATGGTCGAGATGCTCGTGCGAGACCGCCACCCAGTCCGCGTCGAGCAACGGAGCGAGATCCAGATGATCGTTTCTCGGGTACTGGTGCCAGGCGCCGAGAAAGGCCCCGGTCGGGGCGAGCCACGGGTCCGCGAGCAGATGGAACGCGGCCGCGTCCACCGACACCCCCGCATGTCCGATAAATGTGACAGTCGGCATGTCCAGACTGTCGCTCCGCGGCCCGGCCGGCACACCCGCCGGAGTGCGTAAAGCGGCTACGCCGTCAGCATGAAAGCACTATATGCACGGTCTTGATACGTCGGCCGAGACGCCCGGAAACAGATCGAGTTCACACTCCCCCGGACAATGACCGCATCCGGACAAAAGGTATATATTGCGGACGATCTACTGGACATCCGCGGGGCCGCCGGGCGATCGTCGACTGGGGTGCTGGAATAGCGGGCGGTGGTCGTCATGAGCAACGGGCGGGCTCGATCTTCCCGAGCGGACACTGCCCCGGGCGCGCGGGCGCTCGCGGGCACGGGCGTCCGCGAGGGCGTGCGCCACGAACACCGTGACCGGACGGGTCCCCCCGACCGCGGCGGGCGGCAGCTGTGGCGCAGGCGGCTGCGGCACGACATCCGCCACGAACTCGGCACGATCATCATGCTGGCCTCGGCCGTCGCCGTCGCGGACGACCTCGGCGACACCAGCCGGGCCCGCATCGACCAGCTGCTCGGCGAGACCCGGTGGCTCGACCACCTGCTGCGCCGGCTCGACGAGGACGACGACCGCCCGGCGCCCGCCCCGGAGCGGATCCGGGTGGACGACCTCACCGCCGAGGTCGTCACCGGGATGCGGCTCGTCACCCCGCACGAGATACGCCTCACCGCCGGCGAGGCGTGGGCGCACATGGACCCGGTGTCGTTATGGCGCGCGGTCCGCAACGTCGTCGAGAACGCGTGCCGCGTCGCGGAGGGACGCGTGGACGTGCACGTCGAGGCCGCGCGGGGCCGGCTCGTCATCCAGGTCGACGACGACGGCCCGGGGTTCGGTGCGGGCCTGGGGACACCGGCGGGGCGGGGACCGGCCCGGCCCGGGCTGGCGTCGTTGGGGCTCGGCATCGTGCACGACCTCATCTCCGGGTACGGCGGCGGCCTGGAGATCCGGACCAGCGAGATGGGCGGCGCGCGCGTCCGCATGCTGCTGCCCGCGGCGCCGCCCCCGGAGGACCGCGCGGCGGGCGCCCTCGCCGACGCCTGCTCCGACGACTGGCGGCCCCACCCATGAGGATGGTGATCTGCGACGACCACGCGGTCTTCGCCGAGTCGCTGTCCCTGGTGCTGAGCAACGCCGGGCACAGCGTCGTGGAGGTGACCTACTCCCCCGCCGAGGCGCTGCCCGTGCTCCGCGCCAGGCAGCCCGACCTGTGCCTCATCGACCTGCACTTCCCGTCCGGCACCGCGCTCGACTGGATGCCGCGGCTGCGCGGCTCGTCCCCGCGGACGAGGTTCGTCGTGCTGACCGGATTCCTGGAGCGGCCCGTGCTGGAGGCGGGCCTCGCGGCCGGGGTCCGCGGGTTCGCGCACAAGGGGCAGCAGACCGGCGAGATCCTCGCCGTGCTGCGCCGTGTCGCGGACGGCGAGATCGTCGTCGACCAGGAGATCCGCCGCGGTGACGGCCGGGGCCGCGACCAGTCGCGCAGGTTCGCCCGGTTCCTCACGCCCCGGGAACGCGAGGTGCTGACCCGGCTGGCGCGCGGCGAGTCCACGCAGACTCTCGCCCGGGCGATGGGGGTGACGCGCAGCACGGCGCGCAGCCACGTCCAGAGCGTCCTCAGCAAGCTGGGGGTGCACTCCCAGCGGGAGGCGGTGATCGAGGCCGCCCGGCACGGTCTGGTCAGCGTGGAGACCGGAGAGTGGATCGCGGGGTAGCCGCCGCGTGTTTCGGCGGGATTCCGGGCGGGGACGGCCGGACCTGGCCCTTCAACGGGCGACCGTGACGCGTTAGCGTCTGCCTGGGGAGAGGAGGTTCCCATGCCTCGACGGCGAGGCACGCCGCCCGTCTCCGACGCGGGGGTCCTCGACTGCCCGGACGCCTACGTGCGCGGGGTCCCCTACGACAGGCTCGAACGGCTCCGGACGCGGACGCCGGTGGTGTGGCTGGACGGGCGCACCGCGGGACGGCCGGGCGCCTGGGCCGTGCTGCGCCACCGCGACGTCCGGCATGCCCTCGCGCACCCGGAGACGTTCTCCCCGCAGGTGGACGGCGTCGTGCACGGCCCACTGAGCGGGGACGAGCCGTCGGGCGAGGACGAGCTGATCGACATGGACCCTCCCGTGGAGGCGATGCTCGCGCGGATCCCGACGCGGGAGAGAGTCGACTTCGTCCGGGAGGTCGCCCGTGACCTCCCGGAGACGCTGCGCAACACCCTCGCCGGCGGCCTGCACGCCCTGCTGCGCCACCCCGCCGAGTACGTCCGGCTCCGCGACGGACGGCGGGACGAGCGGCTCCTCGACAGCGCGGTCGAGGAGATGCTGCGCTGGTGGACGCCAGTGCTGCACGTCCGGCGCACCGTGCAGCGCGGCACGGTCGTCGGCGACGTGCCGCTGCTCGCGGGCGAGGAGGTCATGCTGTGGCTGGTGTCCGCGAACCACGATGACGAGGTGTTCCCCGAGCCGGGGCGCTTCGTCCCCGACCGGTTCCTGCGGGACGCCCCGCCCCATCTGTGCTTCGGGTTCGGGCACCGGGCCTGCCTTGGCGCGCGGCTCGCGCGGGTGCATCTGCGCGCCCTGCTCGCCGCGCTGGTCGAACGGCCCGGCCTGCCGCGGCCGGCGGGCGAGCCGGTGATGCTGCGGTCGAGCGCCCGGCACGGCTTCGCGCATCTGCCCCTCCGCTGGGACCGCTGAACTTTTTCCGCCCCTCGGTCGTAGTAGATGCGTGGGACTCACGAGCGCGGGGACGCTGAGCCTGCTCTTCCTGCTGGCCCTCGGCTGCATGGCCGCGACCGTGCGGGCCTGGCCGCGTGCCGCGGCCCCTGGCGCCCGGGCCGTGGGGGCCCGCGCGCTGATGCTCGCGGGCTGCCAGTTATCCGTCCTGCTCACGCTGGTCGCGGCCCTGAACGCGCACTACCTGTTCTACGGGTCGTGGACGGACCTGCTGAGCGCCGCCGGCGGAGGCGCCCAGGAGCACCGGCCGAACGGGGGGAACGCGGCCGCCGCGACGAGGGTCGTGCGGACGGTGCAGGCGGGCCTCGACCCCGGACCGCGCGCCGAGCACGTCCCGGCGAAGGACGGCCAGGTCGAGCGCCTCGACATCCGCGGCGTCCGGACGGGACTGGCGTCGCAGGCGTACGTGTACCTGCCGCCGCAGTACTTCCAGCGCGCCTACGCCGCCCGCCGCTTCCCGGTCGTGATCCTGCTGGCCGGGTACCCGGCGGCGGACCGGCTCGTGTGGATCCGCCAGGGGCACGTCCCCGAGGACGCCGCGCGGGCGCAGGCGCGGGGCCTGATCCAGCCGATGATCTACGTGATGATGCGGCCGACCGTCGTGCGGGGCTGGGACACCGAGTGCGCCGACGTGCCCGGCGGTCCGCAGGTCGAGACGTTCTTCGCGCAGGACGTCCCCGAGGCGGTCGCCGAGACCTACCGCGTGCCGCCGGACCGGAGCGGCTGGGCGCTCGCCGGGTACTCCACCGGCGGGTTCTGCGCCGCGAAGCTGGCGATGCGGCACTCCGACCGGTTCTCCGCCGCCGTCAGCATGGCCGGGCACTTCGACGCGCTGATGGACCCGACGACCCGCGACCTGTACGGCGGGAGCAGGGCCGTGCGGCAGAGCGACGACCTCGTCTGGCGTCTGCGGCGCCTTCCCGCGCCGCCGGTGTCGATCCTGGTGGCGTCGGCGGACACCGGCGAGAAGACGTTCCCGTCGGCGCAGCGGTTCATGCGGGCCGCGCGCCCTCCGCTGGTCGTGGACAAGGTGCTGCTGCGCAGCGGCGGCCACAACTTCAAGACGTTCCGCAAGTACATCCCGCCGTCCATCAGGTGGCTGAGCGCACGGCTGCGGGGAGGGTGACATGGAACCGGTGAGCGCGGCTCTCATCGGGCCTGTGTGCCTGCTGGCGCTGGGCTGCGCGGTGGCGGCCGTCGTCCTGTGGCGGCGGCTCGCGGGGACGGGCGTGCGGGCCGTGCTGGCGCGCTCCGGGCTCCTGCTGGCCACACAGGCCGCGCTCACCGCGTCGATCCTGCTGCTGGCCAACCGGTACTTCGTGTTCTACGCGACGTGGAACGACCTGCTCGGCAACGATCCCGCGCGCCTCCGGGTCGAGCACGTCCAGCCGCAGCGCGCGGCGGGACGCCTCGTGGAGCGCACCGTGACCGGCCTCGGCCCGAAGCGGGCGGGGCACAGGGCCGACCCCGCGAAGGACGGGCGGGTCGACCGCCTGACCGTCCACGGCGCGCGGAGCGGCCTGGACGCCGAGGCCTACGTCTACCTCCCGCCGCAGTACTTCCAACGGGCCGGGCGGCTGCCCGTGGTGGTCCTCATGGGGGACGGCGCGCCCGCGGACCGGCTCCGGGACGCCGGCCTGCTCCGGGCCGCCGGGAGGACGCGGCCGATGGTGTACGCGATGGTGCGGCTCCGCGGCGCCGCCGACTGCGTGGACGTGCCGGGGCGTCACGCCACGCTCGGCGAGACCTACCTCTCGCAGGACCTTCCGGAGGCCCTGGCCACGCAGTACCGGGTGACGGAGGCCCGCGAGGGGTGGGGTCTGGCGGGGACGGGCGACGGCGGATGGTGCGCGGCGCGGCTCGCCATGGTGCGCTCCGACCGGTTCGCCGCCGCCGCGAACGTCGGCGGCCGGTTCGGCGCACCGGCGGGCGACCTCTACGGCGGGAGCGAGCGCTACCGGCTCGGCGACGACCTGCTGTGGCGGCTCCAGAACGTCCCGCCGCCCCCGGTGTCGATCCTGGTCGGGGCGGCAAGGGGCGACGAGCAGGCCCGGCGGTTCGCCGCGCTGGCGCGCCCGCCGATGCGCGTCGAGACGTTTCCAGGCGAAGGTCCCTCCGCGCTTCCGTCCGTCCTGACGTGGCTGGGGGCGCGGCTCCGGATACCTCCCGCGGAGTAGGGGCGCTGACTCCTCAGGGCCGACGTGGCCTCGCACACCCATGACTTAACGTGCAGGAATGAGCACTTCGCCGCCGCGCTGGCCGCGGCCCGCCGCGTGGCCGGTGTGGGTCGTCCCGCTGCTGGTCGCGTTCCTCCAGGTGGGCGGGTCGCTGGGCGCGCAGGGCGAGCGGCCGCCGGGAGGGCGGACCGGCGGACCGCCGTGGGAGCACGGGAGCGAGTCCATCGGGCACACCGACCTGGACGCGCTCGGCTTCGCACTGCTCCTCGCCGGACCGGTCCTGCTGCTGTTCCGGCGCCGGCACCCGGTGTTCACGGTGTGCTCCACCGCGGCGGTGACCGCCCTGTACTTCCTGCGCGCCTACACCTACGGCCCGGCGCCGCTGGCCCTGGCCGTCGCGATGCTGGCGGCCGTCACCGCCGGGCACCGGCTGCTGGTCTGGGCGGGGACGGGCGTCGGCCTCGCCGCGTTCTTCTCCCTCACCGCGCTGATCGGCGTCCCGGCCGCCGAGCGCGGTCAGGGCGGCCCGTTCCCGGTCGAGGAGCCGACGCTCGGCGGGTCGGGCTTCGTGGTCGGCTGGGCGCTGGTGGTGCTCGTCACGGCCGAGCTGATCCGGATGAGCCGGCAGCGCGCCGCCGAGACCGCCCGCACGCGCGCCGAGGAGGAGCGCCGCCAGGCCAGTGAGGAGCGGCTGCTGATGGCCCGCGAGCTGCACGACGTGCTCGCGCACAACATCTCCATGATCAACGTGCAGGCGGGCGTGGCGCTGCACCTGATGGACGAGAACCCCGAGCAGGCCCGGACGGCGCTCGCCGCCATCAAGGACGCCAGCAAGGAGGCGCTCACCGAGATGCGCGGGGTGATCGGCGCGCTGCGGGCGCAGGGCGAGACCGCGCCCCGCGCCCCGACCGCCGGGCTGGAGGGGCTGGACGACCTGCTGGCCCGCGCGCGGTCCGCGGGGCTGGACGTCGAGGCCGAGGTCACCGGGGAGCGGCGGCCGCTGCCCGCAGGCGCCGACCTGGCCGCGTTCCGCATCGTCCAGGAGTCGCTGACGAACGTGACCCGCCATGCCGGTCCCGGACCGGTGACGGCGCGGGTCCGCATCGCCTACGGTGAGCACGAGGTCGTGGTGGAGGTCGAGGACGACGGCCGGGGCGTGTCCCTGCTGGACGACCGGCCGGGCGGCAGCGGGATCCGCGGCATGCGCGAGCGGGCCGCCGCGCTCGGCGGCGCGTTCGAGGCCGGTCCGCGGCCCGGCGGCGGCTTCGGCGTGCGGGCGCGGCTGCCGCTGGACGCCGGCCCGGCCGGGCCCGAGGAGGGTGCGCGATGATCAAGGTGCTGCTGGCCGACGACCAGGTGCTGGTGCGGGCCGGGTTCCGGGCGCTGCTGGACGCGCAGCCCGACATCGAGGTCGCCGGGGAGGCGGGCGACGGCGAGGAGGCGGTGGCGCTGGCCCGCCGGCTGCGCCCCGACGTCATCCTGATGGACATCCGCATGCCCGGCCTGGACGGCCTGGAGGCGACCCGGCGGATCGCCTCCGACGAGCGGCTGGACGGCGTGCACATCGTGATCCTCACCACGTTCGAGCTGGACGAGTACGTGTTCGAGGCGCTGCGCGGCGGGGCGAGCGGGTTCCTGGTCAAGGACACCGAGCCGGTGGAGCTGATCCACGCCGTCCGGGCCGTCGCGGACGGGGACGCGCTGCTGTCGCCCGGCGTGACCCGGCGGCTGATCTCCGAGTTCGCCGCGCGGGCCAAGGAGCCGGCGCCCTCGCCGCGGCTGAACGCGCTCACCGAGCGTGAGCGGGAGGTGATGGCGCTGGTCGGCGAGGGACTGTCGAACGAGGAGATCGCGGCCCGGCTCGTGGTGAGCCCCGCGACGGCCAAAACGCACGTCAGCCGTACGATGGTGAAGCTCGGGGCGCGGGACCGGGCGCAGCTCGTGGTGTTCGCCTACGAGTCGGGGCTGGTCAAACCGGGCTGGCTGCCCTAGAAATTTTACTCTGCGGGGATTCACTGTCCTCCCCCGCAGGACCATGACAGGGTGGACGGCGCAGGCCGTCACCGACGTGAGGGAGTCCGGTGCCGCACGACGCGAGGATTCTGGCCGTCGACGACCGCGAGGAGAACCTCACCGCCCTCGCGGCCGTGCTCGACGCGCTGCCGGTGGAGGTCGTGTCGGTCACCTCCGGCCAGGCCGCCCTGAAGGAGCTGCTGAACGACGACTTCGCGCTGATCCTGCTCGATGTCGTGATGCCGGAGATGGACGGGTTCGAGACGGCCGAGCACATCAAGGCCCGGCCGCGCACCCGGGACGTCCCGATCATCTTCCTCACCGCGGGCGGCGGCGCCGGGGAGCAGGCGTTCCGCGGCTACGCGGCGGGCGCGGTCGACTACCTCACCAAGCCGTTCGACCCGTGGCTGCTGCGCGCGAAGGTCTCGGTGTTCGTCGAGCTGCACCGCCGCAACCAGCAGCTCCAGCAGCAGGCCCTGCTGCTGCGCCAGACGCTGGAGGAGGGCGAGGGCGGGGCCTCCCCGGCGGGGTGCGACCGGCTCCTCGCGGCACTGGACCAGCGGGTCGCCCGCATCGAGGCGGACGTCGCCCGGCTGCGGTCCGGCGAGCCCGCCGACGAGCTGGAAGCCCACGTCGCCGACCTGCGGACGGCGCTCGACACGCTGGCCGCGGGCGGCTGAGCGCCCCTCTCGGTCCCTCTCGATCCCTCTCGATCCCCTGTGAGGGCGGGGTTCCCGCGCACGTCAGCAGCTACTTACCGTAGCCGTTCTCGTCCTCACTCCCCTCCAGGGCGCCGACGTCTCCAGAACATGATCTTGCAGGTCAGAGAACTGGAATCTTTTACCTTTGATGATGCTTGTCCGGTTTGTCGCAAGTAAGTACTTGGGGGTAACTTGCACTCTGCGTCACACCAGTGACCCGTGTCACCGCGGTCCCCTCACGGACCACGACCCCCCGGAGGCCCCCATGTCCCCCTCGTCCGACGCCGCGCCCGGCCGCGTCCGCTGGAAGCGGTTCGCCGCGATCGCCGCCCCCGCGGCGGTCGGCGCGGGCGCCCTGGTCTTCATGACCGCGCAGGGCGCGATCGCCTCCTCCTTCGCCGTCTCCGGCGGCAGCTTCAAGGTCAGCGCCGACTCGCTGAGCGGGCAGGGCTTCGTCCAGTACGGCGGGGTCGACGCGGGCAAGGACGGCGCCAAGCACCCCGTGCAGGTCTCCGCCATCAGGTCCGCGCAGATCCGCGACATGTGCCAGTCGGTGAAGGTCGGCCCGTTCACGCTGCGGCTCACCGCCGGCACCGGCGCCAAGCCCGTCGAGGCGAGCGACCTCGTCCTGGACGTGGAGCAGCTCAACGCCGACGCCACGTTCTCCGACATCGAGATCGGCCGGGACGCGAGCACGCTGGACAAGGGCCCGGACGGGGCGAGGGGCCCGGCGGGCATGTTCGGGCAGCAGGCGTCCTCCATCGAGCTCCGAAACGTCAAGCAGGTCGCGTGGGCGACCACCGCCGGGACCTTCAAGCTGAACGACCTCAGCATGAAGCTCGGCGCCGAGTGCTTCTGAGGCCATGACCCTTCCCACCGGACCCCCTCGTCCCGCCCCGCCCGCTCCCCGCGCGCCGCACGGATTCCGCCGCTGGCGGCGGACACGCCCCTTCTGGGGAGGCGTGTTCGCCGTCCTCGGCGGCGTCGAGCTGGTCGCGATCCCGCTGGCCCCGATGCCGCTCATCGTCCACCAGGGCATGGCCGGGGTGGCGAGCTGGCTCATCGGCGCGCTCCTCGTCACCGCGGGCGCGCTGATGTGGTTCCAGCCCGCCCAGCGCAGCTTCTACGGCATCCTCGCGGTGCTGCTGTCCCTGGCGTCGTTCCTCACGTCCAACTTCGGCGGGTTCCTCGTCGGGATGCTGCTGGGCCTGCTCGGCGGCGCCCTCGGCTTCGCCTGGACGCCCGCGCCGGACGGGCCCCGGCCCGCCACGACGCCGCGGGACGGCCGTCAGGGCGCGCACGCGGCGCCGCGCGGCGGGCGGCTGACCGCCCTCGCGATCCCGGCCGTTCTGGGGATCCACCTGCTCGCCCCGTCCCCGTCGCCGTCCTCCCCGGTGGCGGCCTCGGCCACGCCCGCCCCCTCGGCCGCGCCGTCCTCGATCCAGACCGCGTCTCCGAGCCAGACGCCGTCCACGCAGCCCGGCACCAGCGCGCCCCCCGCCCCGAGCGCCGCGCCTTCGCCCAGCGCGACGCCATCGCCCACTGCGACGCCCGCACCGGCCAAGGACGCGGGCACCGGGCCACGCCTCTACACCGACGCCGGGACGCTGCGCGCCGACTCGCTGACGATGTCGGGGCTCAGCTACGACGGCGTCGCGTCCCTCCCCTCGGCGGGCGGGACCGTGAAGGCGCTGAAGTTCAGCATGTCCAAGGCCGTCCTGAAGAACGTCGACCAGACGGCCTCGCACGGCGGCGCCACCGCGCGGACCCGGACCGGCGGCCTGACGCTGACCGGCGACGTCGTCATGTACACGACGAAGATGTCGTCCAAGCTGCTGGGCGTCCCGGTGACCTTCACCCCGGCGGCGCCTCCGCCGCTGACGCCGCCCTACATGGTGATGACCGACGTGGTCTCCGAGCAGCCCGCCGTCACCGCCGTCGGGGCGCAGATCAGCGGCCTCGCCACCGGCTGACCGGGCGCCTCGCCCAGCGCGCCGGCGCCCAGCTTGCCGCGCAGGATGAACGCGCCCAGCAGCACGGCCGCCACCACGAGGACGACCGCGACCGTGACGACCACCACCGTCTTGCGGCGCTCCCCGCCACTTCCGGGACGGTCGTGGACGGGCGGCGGAGGCGGTTGCTGCCAGTTCGCGTACTGCTGCGGCTGCTCCCACGGCGGAGGCGTCTGCGGCGGAAGGCTCGGATGCGGCTGGATGACCGACGGTTGCCGCACCGGCGGGTGCTGCACGGACGGGTGCTGGGACGGGGGCGGCGGCACCCAGTCCGACTCCAGCGGCGTCCGCGGATCCGGCTCCGGAGGTGGGGGAGGGGGCGGCGGCGGATGCGAGGCGCCGCGGTCCTGGAACCGGCCCGGGTCGCGGCGGGTCACCGGCTCGGGTTCGCCGAGGTCGTGGCGCACCGGCTCGCGGCGAACGGCGTCTCCCACGTCCCGGCGTGTGACCGGGTCGAGGTCCTCCGGGTCGAGGACGGTCTCCGAGGCGCGGTCGGGCAGGTAGCGGGCGGCCGGCTCGTCCGTCATCGTCTCGTTCACCCGCGAGGGCAGCGGCGGCACCGGCGGGGACGGCTGCTGGACGGCCACGACCTGGGTGAGCAGGGGCAGCGCCTGCTCCGCCGTCATCCGGCCGAACGGCTCGCGCGCGAGCAGCCCCTCCAGCACCCGGCCGAGCGGCCCCGCGTTCCGCGCGGGCGGCACGGGCTCGGTCAGCGCGGCCTGCAGCGACGACATCGCGTCGGACCGCTCGTACGGGGAGCGGCCCTCCACGGCCGCGTACAGGGTCGCGCCGAGCGCCCACAGGTCGGAGGCGGGGACCGCGCGCTCGCCCTGCACCCGCTCCGGCGCGATGTAGGCGGGCGACCCCATGACCAGGCCCGTCTGGGTGAGGGTCGAGTCGCCCTCCATCTGCGCGATGCCGAAGTCGGTCAGCACGGCCCGTCCCGTGTCGGTGACCAGCACGTTGCTGGGCTTGACGTCGCGGTGCAGGATGCCCTTCTGGTGGGCGTGCTGGAGCGCGCCGAGCATCTGCAGCCCGATGTCGGCGACCCGGCGGTGCTCCATCGGGCCGCGCTCGATGATGTCCTGCAGCGACGGGGCGAGGACCAGCTCCATCACGATCCAGGGCCGGTCCGCCTCCTCGACGACGTCGTGGACGGTCACCACCCCGGAGTGGTTCAGCCGCGCCGACGCGCGGGCCTCGCGGAACGTCCGCTCGTAGAGGACGGCGCGCTCGGACTCGCTCAGCCCGGGCGGGAGCACGACCTCCTTCACCGCGACCTCGCGGTCCAGCATGGTGTCGAAGGCGCGCCACACGGTGCCCATGCCGCCGCGGCCGACCACCGAGTCGAGCCGGTAGCGGTTACCGAGCAGACGTGCCTGTGCCATCTCTAGAAGGTCCCCCCACTGGTCATCCCACCCCGGAGGGCTGGAACGTGTCGAGGACATTGTTCACGAGTGTCTCGTTCTCGTTCCACTGGGAGGTGGGTACCGCCACCACGATGGCGAACGGCCGGCCGTCCACCATCACGCCGCGGTCCTTCGCGCGCGTGCCGCCCGAGCGGGACCAGCTGAACTCGATGTCGGCCGCCGGACGCCCGGCGACGGTCGTGCGGGTGATCTCTCCGATGCGCTGGAAGCCCTGGAGCTTGCCGTCGGCGATGGCCTCCCGCTCCCAGGTGACCCAGTGCTCGTAGGGGTCGCCGGACCACACCGTCCGGTCGACCTGCACGTAGGCGCTGGACGCGGGGTCGGTCCAGACGACGCTGTTGCCCTGCACCGAACGCCGCCACCCGAGCGGGACCGCGATCGTGAAGCCGCGCTCGCGCGCGGGGACGAGCCCCGCGGGAATCGGCCGCCTGCTCGCACTCGGCGAGGGCGCCGGGTCGTCCGAGGCCACGGTCGGCGTGCTCCCCGTGGCCGGCGTCTCCTGCCCGGCGGCCTGCGGCGGCTGCGACCGTTCCGGTCCGCCGTCCGAGGAGTTCTTCGGCCAGAAGGCGAACCCGGCGATCGCCAGGACCGCCGCCGCCACGACGACGCCGGCGAGGACGGGCACGACCGGGGACTTCCCGCGCGCCGGGGCGGCGGGCGCTCCCTGCGTCCACTGCGTGGACGTTCCGTGCGGAAAGTGCTCCGTCGATTCGGGCGGGACGGGCACCGGAATGGACGGCTGCGCGAGCGACTGCGACGGTGCCGCCTGCGATGGTGCCGCCTGCGACCCGCCGGACGGGAGCGTCGCGGTCCAGGTGGCGCCGGCGGCCGCGGCCGCCGCCTCGTTCGCGGCGATCTGCGCGGCGGCCGCGTCCGCGGCGTGCCCGGAGGCGACCGCCTTCAGCGCCGCCTCGGCCCGGTCCCCGGTCATCCGCCGCACCGGGTCGCGCTCCAGCAGCCCGGTGAGGACGGGCGCCAGCGGCCCCGCGTTCTTCGGCGGCGGGACGTCCTGCGTCATCACGGCGGCGAGGACCGCCATCGCGTCGCTGCGGTGGTGCGGCGCCTTGCCCTCCGTCGCCGCGTACAGGGTGGCGCCGAGCGCCCACAGGTCGGACGCGGGGATCGCCGGGTCGCCGTTCACCCGCTCCGGCGACATGTACGCGGGCGACCCCATGATCAGCCCGGTGCCGGTGAGGGTGGCGTCGCCCGCCACCTGGGCGATGCCGAAGTCGGTGAGCACGGCCCGGTCGTCGCCGGTGACCAGCACGTTCGCCGGCTTGACGTCGCGGTGCAGGACGCCGATCGCGTGCGCCGCCCGCAGCGCCCCCGCGATCTGCGCGCCGATGGTCGCGACCCGCCCGGGCGGCAGCGGCCCGTCCTCCTCCACGACCTCCTGGAGGGAGCGGGCGCGCACCAGCTCCATGACGATCCACGGCCGGCCGTCCTCGTCGACGACGTCGTGCACGGTCACGACGCCCGGGTGGTTCAGCCTGGCCGAGGCGCGGGCCTCGCGCAGCGTGCGGCGGTGCCGGTTCTCGCGCTCCTCGTCGCTCAGGCCCGCGGGCAGCACGACCTCCTTGACCGCGACCTCGCGGTCGAGGGTCTCGTCGGAGGCGCGCCACACGGTGCCCATGCCGCCGCGCCCGACGACCGATTCGAGCCGGTACCGACCGGCCAGCAGCCGCCCCTCCATCAGGCGTCCGCGGGCTTGAAGAACCGGTAGACCGGCTGGAGTTCGGAGTACACCTCGTCCCAGTCGCCGTCAGGGGCCCGCAGCAGGATCGCGTAGCCGTGCCCCTTCGTCACGAACCCGCGGTTGAGGATGTGCACCCGGCCTCCGTCGCCGTCGTAGGTGAACTCCCAGTCCGCCGACTTGTCGCCGTTCCCGGTGTCGGGCACCGGCGGGTGGTCGCCGGTCGCGGCGATCCTGAGCTTCTTGTAGCCGGGCCAGCCGGAGCCGCCCCGCTCCTGCCGCCGCCAGTCGTCGATCGCGCTCGGGCCGGGGTCGTCGGTCTGGTCGATCTGGATGTAGGTCTTGCGTCCGGGCGCGTAGAAGAAGTCGCCGCCGTTCTTGCGCTCGGGTCCCTTCCAGCCCTCGGGGACGGGAACGGAGTAGCCGCTGCGGTCCTTGTGCGTCCTGAACCCGGCGGGAAGGGCCGGGCTCGGGTTCTTCGACTTGACCGGGGAGGACGAGGACGCCCTCCCCGTGGCTGGCGGCGTCGAGGCGCTCTTCTTCGCGCCCTTCCCCTCGTCGTCGCCGCCGTTGCTGGCCAGCGCGATCCCCGCGATGACCAGGATGACGAGGAGCACCACCCCCGCGATGATCAGCACGTTGCGGTTGGACGCCAGCGCCGGCCGTCCGGTGGAGGGGTGGTGGGTCGTCGGCGGGAAGTGCGTGTCCGGGCCGGGCTCGGGCCCCCGGCTCGGGACCGTGACCCGTCCGGCGGGCTGGGTACGGGGCCCCGGCCGCCAGGAGCTGACCCTGTCGGGGTCGGGCGCGGTCTCGGCGGGGTTCGCGGCCTCGGGCGCGCTCGGCGCCCCCCTCGGCAGGTCGAAGCTGGTGAGCTGGTCGGGCCGGTCGCCGGCGCCGGCCGGGCGGGGCGCCTCGTCGGGGGCCTCCGGCATGGTCGTCTGCGTCCCCGGCGCCTCCTCGACCGGGTACTCGACGGCCATCGTCCGCTGGGTGTCGATGGTCTCCTGCCGGACGATGTCGTCCAGCATCCGGCCGGCCTCGATCGCGTCCATCCGCTGGTCGGGGTTCTTGCGCAGCAGGCCCTCGATGACCGTCTGGCTGGACCTGCTGCACTTCCCCGGCGCCGACCCGATGGTCGCGGTGGACGTCACCCACCTCGGCCCCGCGGAC
>NZ_JBEZJP010000047.1:0-30806 GCF_040653175.1 Actinomadura sp. NPDC048032 | reverse complement strand
GATCTACAAGTAGGTGTTTACAATGTTTCCCTCCACGACGCTCTTCCTTTCCGTGCCCCTTTCGGGTGGTGCCGACGGCCCACCGGTCGCTACATGTAGTAACTGATCAGCTACACAAAGCGACCGATCATCCGAAAGGGAAGAAATGACCACGTCAGGGCTCACCCGGACCTGCGCCGTCCTCGCCGGAGCGGCGATGGTGGTCGGGACCGCGCTCCCCGCACAGGCCGCCACCCCGGCGGTAGTGCACCACAAGACCTACGAGAACACCCTCACCGCGATGCACGGTGAGGCCTTGGCGCACGCGAGCTACCACTTCTACGGCGAGCAGGCCGGATACGAGCATCTGCCCAAGGTGCGCGCCCTGTTCATGAAGACCGCGGACACCGAGCTCCACGACCACTTCACCAAGGAGGCGCAGCTCATCCACTTCGTCCGCGACGACGCGTCCAACCTGCGCGAGAGCATCAAGGGCGAGATCGAGGAGGGCACGCGGATGTACCCGCGGTTCGCCAGGGAGGCGCGGGAGGACAAGGACGACAACGCCGCCCGCCTCTTCACCGAGATCGCGGCGGACGAGCTGACGCACGCCCGCTACTTCGCGAAGGCGCTGTACGCCATCGAGCACCACCGCGGGGAGATCCCCGAGGGGCCCACCCCCGACCCCGTCAAGGTCGTCGCGGGCAAGCCCAAGGTGCACTCGGCGAGGACGCTCCGCAACCTGGAGACCGCGATGCACGGCGAGGCGTTCGCGAACGCCAAGTACACGCTCTACGGCGAGCACGCCAAGGCCCGCAGCCCGAAGCTGGCCCGGCTGTTCGAGCGCACCGCCGCGGTCGAGCTGACCGAGCACTTCGCCGGAGAGGCCGACCTCGCCGGCTTCGTCCACCGCACCAAGGAGAACCTGCGCAAGAGCATCGCCGGTGAGACCTACGAGGCCACGCAGATGTACCCGAGCTTCGCCCGCACCGCCCGGGCCGAGCACGCCTACAAGGCCGCGCGCCTCTTCACCGAGATCGCCGGCGACGAGGCCGCCCACGCTCGCGCCTTCGAGCACGCGCTCAAGCACCTCTGCCACCACCACCACCACATGGCGCGCGCCGATTCCTGACCCCACGCCATCAGGCGCTCCTTGCCCGGAGCCGCCGCGAACGGCCCGGCTCTCACCGAGAGCCGGGCCGGACGTTTATGGGCCCCGCCTCCGACACCGACCGCATTCAGGCGCGGGCCAGGGCATGCGCCATTCATCATGCGACCGCCCCCAGCACTCATGCAAAGGCATGCCGAAATGGCGTGAAGGCCACGCCATTGTTTACCGCGCACCCCGGACCGCACCCGGGCCCGATCGTTTTTCGGGCACTCCGAAGAAACCGACGTACGCGAAAGTACGCGGCAAAGTCCGGGCTCCGTGCGCCGCAGGAACCACTACTTCAGTCGGCACTCACATTCGAACCACTTCGCCACCATCCCTGCCATCCCCGTGCGGCGGCCTTCGACACGGCGAATCCCCATTCGCCGCTGGCCGCCTGGCGGCAGAGTACCGGCCCGCAGACGACCGACGGGCCGGATTCGCGGCCAGACGATGATCTTGTGGCGCAGATCATGACAACCCGCGGTGTCGCCCTCATCGCCCTGTGTGCAGGGGCTGCAGCGTCGGACGGCGGCGATCCCCGGCCCTGACTGCACATTTACGACCCACGACAAATATGTGATCGAGTGATCACTGATCGCCATCAGTATTTAATAATCAACTACTTATGTGCCCTAGAACACACTGAGTTGTCAAGCGCTCGAAATGGCGTACAGTTCCTGTCCGTCGGCAGGAGCAATTGCTGCCGAACGTTGGGAGGGAAGCCTTCCCAACGGCCACCAAACAACACGTCGAGGTCTCGGACCTCGGCGGAAAGCAAAGGGAGTTGGTTTCCATGAACTGCCCCAAGTGCGGTGCGCAGATGCAGAAGCCGGGCGACCAGGGCGGATCCATGTGGGTCTGCTACGGCTGCGGAAACATGGAGCAGAGCTGAACCAACCGTCGGCCCACTGACCAGCGGGCCGGCACGCACGACTATCGCGGTCGCCCCCCGACCAGTTCGGGGGGCGGCCGCCCCTTGACGTCTTAGCCGGCCGGTATGCGGGGGCATGACGCGCCGCCCCGCCGGCGAGCGCGGAACCCGTCGGCGCCGGACGAGCCGGTCCGGTGGTCAGACGAGGTTGTCCTCCACCTTGAGGCCGAACTCGCCCCGGCCGTACATGGACAGGGCGTGCTCGACGTCGTTGGCGACGTGGACGCTGCCGGCGTGGGCGTCGCGCCAGGCGCGTTCGATGACGTTGCCGCGGTGCAGGGAGTTGCCGCCGGCCGTCTTGAAGAGGATGTCGATGGCCTCGATGGCGCGTTCGGTGCCGCGCACCTGGTCGCGGCGGGCGCGCAGGCGCAGCTCCATCGGGATCTTCTCGTTGCGGACGGCGTACTCGTGGATCTCGCGGACGTTGCGGTCGGTCTGCAGGACCGCGGCGTCGATCTCGGAGGCGGCACGGGCGACGGCGACCTGGGCGAACTGGTCCTCGACGAAGCGGCCGCCGCCGAGGCTGAGGCGGATCCGGTCGCGCATGCGGGTCACGTAGAGGTCGTGGCAGCCGGCCGCCATGCCGATCACGCTGGCGGCGACGGTGCTGGTGAAGATCGTCCCGAAGGGCATGCGGTAGAGCGGGCCCGTGTTGACCTTGCGGCCGGGATTGCGGAGCTGGGCCTGCTCGAAGTTGCGCATCGCGCGGTGGGCCGGGACGAACGCCTTCTCCACGACGATGTCGTCGCTGGCGGTGCCGCGCAGGCCCATCGAGTCCCAGACCTCGGCGATCTCGTAGTCGCGCCGGGGCACGAGGACGGTCATGAAGTCGACCGGGCGGCCCTCGGCGCCGACGACGAGCGCGCCGAGCAGCGCCCAGGAGGCGAACTCGCAGCCGGACGAGAACGACCAGCGCCCCGTCACCTCGTAGCCGCCGTCGACGGGGGTGAGGCGGCCGATCGGGGCGTAGGAGGAGGCGATGAGGGTGTCCGGGCCCGCGCCCCACACCTCGCGCTGCGCCTCGTCGGCGAACAGGCCGAGGTGCCAG
The DNA here is from genome assembly GCF_040653175.1 of Actinomadura sp. NPDC048032. NCBI lineage: Bacteria > Bacillati > Actinomycetota > Actinomycetes > Streptosporangiales > Thermomonosporaceae > Actinomadura > Actinomadura sp. NPDC048032. The sequence continues at coordinate 27,695 of NZ_JBEZJP010000047.1, read as the reverse complement.
GAGTGGACGCCGAGGACCGCGGCGACCCAGCCGGTCGAGCCGCAGGCGCCGGAGACCGCGCGGATCACCTCGTAGAAGGCGACGGGGTCGTCCTCGGCGCCGCCGTACCGGGTGGGCTGGAGCATCCGGAACACCCCGGCGGCGGTCAGCTCCCGGATCGTCTCCGCGGGGATGCGTCCCTTCTCGTCCACGGACCGGGCCCGCTCGGCGATGCCGGGCAGCAGTCCGCGCACCGCGTCCAGGACCTCGTTGCTCATCCCCGCTCCTTCCCTAGTACGGCCATTGCAGGAGACCATGGTCCCGTGCCGGCGCGGGACCGGGCGTCCCGGCCAATGGGACTCGGCGGTCGGGACGGTGACCTGCGACCTAACGTTCGAATCACCCGTCCATCGCCGAAGGGATGATCCACGTGACCGCAACCGAGTCGGACGCCGTCCGCGCCATCGAGGCGGAGGCGATCACCCGCCGTTTCGCCCGGGGATGGCACTGCCTCGGGCTGGCCGAGAAGTTCCGGGACGGCAAGCCCCACACCGTGACCGCGTTCGGGCAGAAGCTCGTCGTCTTCACCGGTGAGGACGGCACGACGAACGTCCTGGACGCCTACTGCCGCCACATGGGCGGCGACCTGTCCCAGGGCACCGTCAAGGGCAACGCGATCGCGTGCCCGTTCCACGACTGGCGCTGGGGCGGCGACGGCCGCTGCAAGCAGATCCCCTACGCGCGCCGCGTCCCGCTGCGGGCCCGGACGGCCGCGTGGCCGACGATGGAGCAGGACGGGCTGCTGTTCGTCTGGAACGACCCGGAGGGCAAGAAGCCGCCGGAGGACGTGACGATCCCGGTGATCGAGGGCGCCACCCGCGACGACTGGACCGACTGGCGCTGGACGGAGACCGTCGTCCACACCAACGCGCGCGAGGTCATCGACAACGTCGTGGACATGGCGCACTTCTTCTACATCCACAAGTCGTTCCCGACGTACTTCAAGAACATCTTCGAGGGCCAGGTGGCCACGCAGATCATGAAGGGCCGGACGCGGGAGGACGCGCGCCGGGAGGGCGGGAGCGGCGGGCCGAAGATGCTCGGCAACACCTCCGTGGCGTCCTACCACGGCCCCTCCTTCATGATCGACGAGCTGACGTACCACTACGAGGGGTACGACCTGCACTCCGTCCTGATCAACTGCCACTACCCGATCGACGAGAACTCGTTCTCGCTGCACTCGGGCATCATCGTCCAGCACAGCGACGCGCTGCCGGCCGATGCCGCGGAGGCGACCGCGCAGAAGCTGTCGGACTTCATCCTGACGGGCTTCGAGCAGGACATCGAGATCTGGCGGAACAAGACCCGCATCGACAACCCGCTGCTGTGCGAGGAGGACGGGCCCGTCTACCAGCTGCGCCGCTGGTACGAGCAGTTCTACGTGGACGTCGCCGACGTCACGCCGGAGATGACCGACCGGTTCGAGTACGAGATCGACACGACCCGGCCGGTGGAGTCCTGGCAGAAGGAGGTCGACGCGAACATGGCCCGCCGGGAGTCCGAAGGGGCGTCGGCGTGACGACCCGCCAGGACGAGCGCCTCCTGGACGGGCCGCTGCTGCCGGTCCGCTGCCGCCGCTGCGCCGCCGAGGTGATGGTGCGCAAGTCGAGCTGGGAGCAGACGAGCATCCAGTGGAACGCCGAGGCCAGGGAGGCGTGCGTGGGGCTGGACGACCCGCACGCGACCTGCCCGGCGCTCCGCTCGGCCATCCAGGAGGCCGCGCTGAACGGCGCGATCACGGTGGTCGAGTGACGGGCGGACGGCTCGCCGGGCGGGTCGCGGTCGTGACCGGCGCGGGCGACGGGATCGGGCGCGGCATCGCCCTCCGCTTCGCCGCGGAGGGCGCCCGCGTGCTGGTCGCGGAGCTCGACCCGGAGTCCGGCGAGCGGGTCGCCGCGGAGATCGGGGCGGCCGCCCGGTTCGTCCGGACGGACGTCACCGACAAGGCGCAGGTCCGCGCGATGGTGGACGCGGCGGTCGAGACGTGGGGCTCGGTGGACGTGCTGGTCAACAACGCCTGGGGCGCCGGGACGGTGAGCCGGGTGGAGGCCAAGACCGACGAGCAGATCGCCCGCGGGTTCGCGATGGGGTACTACGGCCCGCTGTGGGCGATGCAGGCCGCCTTCCCGCACATGAAGGCCCGCGGGTGGGGCCGCGTCGTCAACATGTGCTCGCTGAACGGCGTCAACGCCCACATGGGCACCCTGGAGTACAACTCGGCCAAGGAGGCCCTGCGGACGCTGACCCGCACGGCCGCCCGCGAGTGGGCGGCCACCGGCGTCGTCGTCAACGCGGTCTGCCCGGGCGCCAAGAGCGCGGCGTTCCGCCGGATGGCGGCCGCGCACCCGGAGATCGAGGCGGCCGCCGACCGCGCCAACCCGATGGGCCGCCTCGGCGACCCGGAGACCGACATCGCCCCCGTGGCGGTGTTCCTGGCGTCCGAGGACGCCCGCTACCTGACCGGGAACACCCTGTTCGCGGACGGCGGCTCGCACATCAACGGCGTCGCGTGGACGCCGGACCTGGACGGAGAGCAATGATCGACCGATACGGCCCGTGGGCCGTGATCGCGGGCGGCTCGGAGGGCGTCGGCTCGGCCTTCGCGCACCGCCTCGCCGACGCGGGCCTGAACCTCGTGCTGATCGCCCGCAAGCCGGGGCCGCTGGCGGAGACGGCCGAGGCCGTCCGCGCGAAGGGCGTCGAGGTGCGCACCCTCGAACTGGACCTGGTCGCCCCGGACCCGCTCAAGGCGGTCCGCGAGGTGACCGACGGCCTGGACGTCGGGCTGCTCGTCTTCAACGCGGGCGCCAACAGCTACGGCCACGAGTTCGTCACCGGCGACCTGGACCGCTTCCAGGGCGTCATCGACCTGAACATCACCGCCCAGCTCGCGCTCACGCACCACTTCGGCGCGCTGATGAAGGAGCGGGGACGCGGCGGCATCCTGCTGGTCGGCTCCCTCGCCGGCTACATGGGCCAGCCGCAGATCAGCATCTACTCGGCGGTGAAGGCGTTCGGCCGCGTCTTCGCCGAGGGGCTGTGGCTGGAGATGCGCGAGCACGGGGTGGACGTCCTGGAACTCGTGCTCGGCGTGACCCGCACCCCGGCGATGGAACGCGCCGGCCTCAACATGGACATGCCGGGCCTGAACGTCGCCGAGCCCGACGACGTCGCCCGCGAGGGCCTCGAACACCTGGCGGACGGCCCGGTCTGGGTCGCGGGCGGCAACTACGACATGGCCCGCAAACGCGCCGGCTTCCCCCGCGAGAAGCTCGTCGCCGGGGCGCACGCCGCGATGAAGCGCATGCTTCCGGAGCCGTCCTGACCCCGCTCCCGGCGTCCGGTACTTCGCCGAGGGGACCTCAGGCTAGCCGCGCAGAACGTAGGTGCCGTCGCGGTGCTCGTAGACGGGGTCGGCGGTGTCGCGGCCTTCGGTGCGGAGGACGCGCTTGACGACCTTGTTGGTCGGGGTGCGGGGCAGGGCCTCGACCAGGCGGACGTAGCGCGGGGTCCACTTGGTGCCGAGGTCCGGCTGGGCGGCCAGGAAGGCCGTGAAGGCGGACGGGTCGAAGGCGTGCCCCGGGGCCAGGGTGACGGCGGCCATCGCCTGGTCGCCCACCCGGTCGTCCGGGACGGCGTAGACGGCGACGTCGGTGAAGGGCTCGAAGCGGGCCAGGAGGCGTTCGACGGGGGCGGCGGCGAAGTTCTCGCCGTCCACGCGCAGCCAGTCGTCGTCGCGGCCGGCGAAGTACCAGTAGCCGTCGGCGTCGCGGTAGGCGAGGTCGCCCGACCAGGTCCAGCCGTTGCGGACGCGCCGCGCCGTCGCCTCGGGGTTGTTGTAGTAGCCCTCGAACTTGGCGGCGCCCATCGTGTCGACGATCTCGCCGATGGCCTCCTCGGCGTTGAGGAGCACCCCGTTCGCGTCGAACTCAGCGCGCGGGCATTCCCGCAGGGTCGCGGGGTCCATCACGACGGTGCCCGCCTCGGCGACGCCCAGCGAGCCGGGCGGCGTGCCGGGGACGCGGGTGAGGCGGATCTCGCCCTCGCTCGACCCGTAGGAGTCGATGACGGCGCAGCCGAACCGGCGGGCGAACGCGTCGATGTCGCGCTGCGCCGCCTCGTTGCCGAACGCGATGCGGAGCGTGTTGTCGGCGTCGTCCGGCTTCTCCGGGACGGCCAGGATGTAGCTGAGGGGCTTGCCGACGTAGTTGAAGAACGTGACGCCGTGGCGGCGCACGTCCGGGAGGAAGCCCGAGGCCGAGAACCTGCGGCGCAGGACGATGCGGCCTCCCGCGGCGACGGCGGGCGCGATCCCGGCCATCAGCGCGTTGGAGTGGAACATCGGCATGACCACGTAGAACACGTCGTCGCCGGTGAGGCCGCGCCGGTCGCGCTGCTGCACGGCGATCCGGCCCAGCCGGCGCTGCGTGCAGATCACCGCCTTGGGCGCGGACGTCGTCCCGGACGTGAACACCAGCGAGAAGATCGCGTCGGGGTCCACCGGGGCGGGGGCGGCGAGGCGGGCGGAGGCCAGCCGTTCGGCGTACGCGGGCGTGTCGACCGTCAGGGCGGGGACCCGCGTGAGCCCGTCGAGCAGCGGCGCGCGGGACGTCTCGGTGACCAGCAGCGCGCAGTCGGTGTGGGCGATGTCGCGGGCCAGCTCGGCGCCCCGCCGCGTCGGGTTCAGCTCCACGACCGGGACGCCGGCGAGCGCCGCGCCGAGCAGCCAGAACAGGTGCTCGGGCCCGTTCTCCAGGAACAGGCCGACGTGGCCGGGCAGGTCCCGGGCGAGCGACGCCCGCCGCAGGGACTCCGCGACGACCTCCCGCCAGGTCCAGGAGCGGTCCTCGAAGCACAGGCCCGTCCGGTCGTCGCCGCCGCGGGCCGCGACCAGGTCGGCGAACGCGGTCTCGCGGGCGGGACGGTCGTCCCCCAGCACCGCGCTCTCCTTCGGCACCGCGCTCCGGGTCTTCCCGTCCTGCATGCGACACGGCTCCTCTCGTCTCGATGCGCCCCTAGGCGCGGTGCGGGCGGTTCGTCCAGCCCTGGTCGTCGGCGCGGACGAACCAGCCGGACGCGGCGAGCGTGCCGCCGTCGACCGGGATGGTGTGGCCGGTGACGAACCGGGCGTCGTCGGAGGCGAGGAACGCGACGACGGCGGCGTAGTCGTCGGGGTCGCCGAAGCGGGCGAGCGGGACCCAGGTGTGCTCCAGGCCCTCGTCGTAGCCGCGCCGCATCCAGGCCGCCGGGGTCTGCTCGGTGTCGGCGAGGTCGGGGGCGATCGCGTTGACGCGGACGCCGTGCCGGCCGACCGCGACCGCGAGGCTGCGCGTGAACGCCGACACGCCCGCGTTGAACGCCGAGTACACCGGGTGCTGCGGGATGCCGCGGAACGCCTCGACCGTCGAGTTGTTGACGATGCTCCCCGCGCCCCGGTCGATCATCGCGGGCAGCAGCGCGTGGGTCAGCGCGAAGACGTGCAGAAGGTTCAGCTCGTAGAGGCGCTGCCACTGGCCGGGCGTGCTGTCCTGGAACGACGCGGCGGCCGGGCGGAAGTCGCCGACGTTGTTGACCAGGACGTCGGCGCCGCCGTGGTCGAGCGCGGCCGCCGCGACGTCCGCGACGGTCGCGTCCTCGGTGATGTCGCCGACGACCGTGACGCAGCGCCCCCCGGCGGCCTCGACGGCGGCGCGGGCCCGTCCGGCGGCGTCCGCGTCGATGTCGTTGAGGACCACCAGGTCGCCGCCCGCGGCGAGGCGCCGGGTGATCGCTCCCCCGATGCCGAGCGCGCCGCCGGTCACGACGCTGACCCGCGCCCGCTCAGCCATGGCGCCGCCTCCGGACGGGACGGGTCTCGATCGAGTCGATCCGCTGCTCGCGCCGCGCGAACCGCCAGGCGCCGCCGTCGAGCCGGTAGGCGTCGGTGTAGCGGCAGTGCCAGACGAGGTCCCGCACGGCGCCGTCCTCGCGGTCGCTCAGGTGGTGGGCGACGCAGGCGACCTCGCCGGTGGCGGTGCCGGGCTCGGGCCCCGCGCCGAACACCTCTCCGGCGAGCGCGTGGAACGTGACCGGGACGCCGTGCAGCGCCGACAGCGTCGCGGCGATCTCGGCGCGCCCGGTGAAGGTCCGCACCGGGTCCAGCTCGCCGGGGGCGTCGGGCAGGACGAGGACGGCGTCCTCGGCGAACAGACCGGCCATGGCGTCGACCTCGCGGCGGTCGGCGTGCAGCGCGTACCGGGCGACGAGGTCGCCGAGCGCGATCCGGTCGGCGGTGTCGAGCGTCATGATCCCGACAGGCCCAGCCGCTCGGCGCAGGCGGACAGCTCGTCCTCGGCCTCGCCGAGGTCCGTCGTCACGGCCCCGCGCAGGACGAGCCGGTCCGCGCCGAGGGCGGCCAGCCTCTCCGCCTTCTCCGGCGTCACGGCCGCCAGCGAGTGGCCGAGGGTGAGTTCGAGAGCGTCCGGGTCGCGGCCGTTCTTCTCGGCCTCCTCCCGCATCAGCGCCACGAGCCCGCGCAGCTCGTCCCCCGCCACGCCGAGGGGCTGGAGGCCGTCGCCGTAGCGGCCCGCGCGGCGCGCGGCGGCCTTGGAGTGGCCGCCGATGTGGATGGGGATCCCGCCCTCCTGGACCGGCTTCGGGTAGCTCATCGCGCCCTCGAAGCGGAAGAACTCCCCGTCGTGGGAGGCGCCCCCGGGCGCGGTGTCGGCCCACAGCTCGCGCAGCACCCGGAGCTGCTCGTCGCCCCGCCGGCCCCGGGTCTCGAAGTCGGCGCCGCACGCCTCGATCTCCTCGCGCATCCAGCCCATGCCGACGACGAGCCGCAGCCGCCCGCCCGACAGCGCGTCGACCGTGGCGAGCCGCTTGGCCAGCACCACCGGGTGGTGGTTCGGCAGGACGAGCACGCCGGTGGCGAGCCCGATCCGCGACGTCCGCCCCGCCAGGAACGCCAGGAGGTCCAGCGGATCGGGGATGTCCAGGTCGTCGGCCAGCTCCATCCGCCCCGAGCTGTCGTAGGGGTAGACGCTGGAGTAGCCGCTCGCCACCACCGCGTGCTCGACCGCGCCGACCGACTCGAAGCCGCAGGCCTCCGCGTGCCGGGCGTACTCGCCGATCCACGCGGGATCGGCGGTCACGCCCGCCGCCACGGGGAGAAGGACGGCGTACTTCATGCACAGACCTCTCAGTTCTCGGATGCGGCGGCGGCGCGCCCGGCGCGGCGGCCGAAGAACGTGCCGTCGCCCAGGGACGTCCCGCTGATGTAGCCCTCGCCGTGGATGCCGGAGGCGGTGCGCCCGGCGGCGTACAGGCCGGGGATCGGCTCACCGGAGTTGTTGCGGACCTCGCCGTCCACGGTGGTGTCGAGACCGCCGAGGGTGAACCCGCCGGCGCCCGTCCCGGCGCCGTGCTTACCGGCGCCGAAGAACCCGTCGGCCGGGTCGATCGCCGCGAACGGCCCCTTCAGGGGGCGCAGCCACTTGGGGTCCTTGTGGAAGTAGGGGTCCTCGCCCCGCTCCGCGAACCGGTTGTAGGTCTCGACGGTCGCCTCCAGCGAACCGGGCGGCAGGCCGAGCGACTCCTCCAGCTCCGCGACCGTCTCCGCCGCGTGCTTGGGTCGGACGCCCCACATGTCGGCCTCGGGGATCTCGTCGTGCCCGGCCTCGTCGATGATCGCCCAGTAGGGGGCGGGCTGGTGCTGGACGGCCCGGTGGCTGAACAGGCCCGGGTAGACGTCCTCGTTGATGAACCGGCGGCCGAGGCCGTCGACGAGCATGCCCCGGCAGATGACGGCGGGGTTGGCGGTGAGCGCGATCTCCACCGACGCCATGCGGCGGGTCGCGGCGCCGAGCGCGGTCGCCATCCGGATGCCGGACCCGTCGCTGGTGCCGTCGCTGACCTTGTCGTGCCCGAGCAGCACCGGGGCGTGGTCGGCGAGCATCTCCTCGTTGTCGACGAACCCGCCGGAGGTCAGAATCACGCCTCTGCGCGCCCGGTAGACCACCCGGTCGGCGAACCGGCGCGCCACGACGCCGGCGACGCGGCCGGCGCCGTCCACGACGAGGTTCGTCGCGTAGGTGTCCTGGTGGGCGACGGCGCCCGCCTCGGCGGCGGCCGCGATCAGCTTCTCCATGAGGACGCCGCCGGCGAACATCGGCGTCTCCGGGCGGTGGCCGCGCGGCGCGGGCCGGGCGATCTCGTTGTACGGCCAGGCGTTCTCGCCGAGCCACATCAGGCCGTCCTCGGTGTACGGCATCCAGCCCGGCGCGTCGAAGAGGCTCTCCTTGAACGGGACGCCGCGCGCGCGGAACCACTCGAAGTGCTCCACGCTCCCGTCGCAGTACAGCCGCAGCTTCTCCGCGTCGGCGTGCGGGCCGAGCGCCGCCGTGAGGAAGGCGAACATGGCGTCGGGCGTGTCGTCGAAGCCGCACGCCTTCTGCACCCGGGTGCCGCCGCCGAGGTACAGTTCCCCGCCCGACTGGGCGGACGTCCCGCCGGGGCCGCTCGACCGTTCCAGGACGAGCACGTCCGCGCCCGCCGCCGCGGCCTCGTACGCGGCGGCGGCGCCCGCGGCGCCGAACCCGACCACCAGCACGTCGCACTCGTGGTCGAACTCCACCTCCGCGGCGCCGACCGGTTCCACCGAGGGCTTCGGCATCGGCGTCAGCCCTTCCGCGGCGGGACGAAGGCGGCCAGCGGCTCGGACCCGGACCAGTCGTGGCCCCAGTAGCTGTCCCTGGTGATCTCCTCGGCGGTGTAGTACGCCTCGTCCACGAGCATGCCCTCGCAGCCGTACTCGACGTCCCAGCCGCCGGGGGCGCGCACGTAGAACGACACCATCTTGTCGTTGGTGTGGCGGCCCAGCGTGGAGGAGATCGAGAAGCCCTTCTCCGTGATGGCGTCGAGCGCGATGCCGACCGCGTCGAGCGTGTCGACCTCCACCATGAGGTGGACGAGGCCCGGGTCGCCGTCGAACGGCGCCGGGCAGATCGCGATGCTGTGGTGGCGCTGGTTGACGCCCATGAACCTGACCTTCGCGGCGCCGCCGCCGACCCTCATCGCGCCGCGCGGCAGGAACCCGAGGACCTCGGCGTAGAACGCGACGGTCTCGACGAACCTGGGGGTGGGCAGCACGACGTGGCCCATGCCCATGGGGCCGGTCACGAACTTCTGCGCGAAGCCGGTGCGCAGGGGGCTGTGGTCCAGGACCGGGCCCCAGAACACCTCGACGGGGGTCCCGCCCGGGTCGGTGAACGCGATGGCCTCCTCCGCGTCGCGCTCCGCCGCCTCCTTGGACGTCAGCGTCGTCACGGCCGTCCCGGACTTCTCCACGGCCTCGCGGACGGCGGCCAGCGCGTACTGGTCGCGGACCTCCCACCCGACGGCCAGCACCCGGTCGGTGTCGCCGGGCAGCACCCGGAGGCGCGAGCGGCGCTCGTCCATGCGCAGGTAGAGGCCGTCAGGGTCCGGTCCGCTCCCCTCGGCGAAGCCGAGCCCTTCCAGGGCGAACTCGCGCCAGCGGTCGATGTGCCGGGTCTGGACCTTCAGGTATCCCAGCCCTCGGATCTGCGTCACTGTCCTCGGTCCCTTCTGGATAGCGGCCCGCGCGGCGGCCGTCGAGCCTCAACCTTCCAAATCCGGGGGCGGGCCGCCGGGCCCTTCCCGCTGAGTGAGAGTCTTCGTGCGCCGGGCGGACGGCGGCGGCTCTCATCTGGAGGGGGAGGTCTCATGACGACGACGGGCAGGCCGGTCGCGATGGTGACCGGGGCGAGCCGGGGCATCGGCAGGCGGACGGCGCTCGCGCTGGCCGCCGCCGGGTACGACGTCGCGTTCACCGCGCGCACGGTGGAGGAGGGCCGCGGCCGGATACCGCCGCGCCACGGGCGCGCGGAGCCGATCCCCGTCCCGGGGAGCCTGGAACGCACCACGGCGGAGATCGAGGCCCTCGGCGCGCGGGCCCTGCCGGTGCGGATGGACCTGCTCGACCGGGCGAGCGTGACGGCCGCCGCCGCGACGGTCCTCGACGCGTGGGGCCGCGTGGACGTCCTGGTCAACAACGCGGTCGCGCACGTCGCCGGGACCCACGAGCGGTTCCTCGACCTCGACCCGGAGGTGGCGGCGCGGACCGTCACGGGCAACTACCTGAACCAGATCGTCCTGCTCCAGGCCGTCCTGCCCACGATGCTGGCGCGCGGCGGCGGGACGATCGTCGACCTGTGCTCGGGGTCGGCGACCACCGACCCGCCGGGACCGCCCGGCGAGGGCGGCTGGGGCGTGGCGTACTCGGCGTCCAAGGCGGCGTTCGGGCGCCTCGCCGGCGCGATCAACGCCGAGTACCGGGGCGCCGGCGTCCGCGCGTTCAACCTCGACCCCGGGTTCGTCGTCACCGAGGCGGGCGCGGCGCGCGGCGGCCTCGACCGCCTGAAGGACGAGGGCTTCGAGTCGACGCCGGAGGAGGCGCCGGCGGCGGCCGTGGTCTGGCTGGTCACCGACCCGGCCGCGGACGAGTACCTCGGCCGGGTCGTCTGGACCCCCAGGCTCGTCGCCGACCGCGGCCTGCTCGGCTAGGGCCCCGTGTGGCGCGGCGTGCCGGGCGGTGGAGGCGCCCACGCTCCCGGCACGCCGCGGGTCGGCGGGCTCAGATCATCGACCGCATCGGGCCCTGGGGCGGCTCGATGTCCAGGTCCGTCAGGGCGGAGACGTGGTAGACCGAGCCCGGGACGTGGATGGCGTGGGCGAGGCCGACGTGCGCGTCCCGCCAGAACCGCTGGATCGGGTTGTCGTTCCGCATCGCGTTGCCGCCCGACCGGACGACGATCTCGTTCATCGCCTGCACCGCCCGCCACGCCGCCCGGACCTGGGTGCGGCGCCCGGCGGCGCGCTCGGCGAACGTCGGCACGTGCCCGGCGGCGACCATGTCGTACATGCGCGAGCAGTTGTCCAGCAGCGCCGTGCGGGACGTCCTGATCTCCTCGGCCGCCTCGCTGATCGCGTACAGCACGTACGGGTCGTCCTTGATCTTCGTGCCGGTGATCTGGACGCGGTTGCGCTGGTAGGCCAGGTGGTGGTGCAGCGCGCCCTCGGCGATGCCGATGACCGCGGAGGAGATGCCGAGCGGGAACACGCAGGAGAACGGCATCAGGTAGGAGGGGTTGGTCAGCCCCGCCTCGCGCGGCGCCGAACCGTCCACGACCTTGGAGTACTCCAGCGTCCGGTACGCCGGGACGAACGCGTCCCTGACGATGATGTCCTTGCTGCCGGTGCCCTTCAGCCCGGCGACGTCCCAGGAGTCCTCGACGATCTCGTAGTCCGCACGCGGCAGGATCATGTGCAGGGACCGCGGCGGCTGCGCCATCTTGCCGTCCTCGTCGCCCAGCATCGCGCCGAGGAAGATCCAGTCGCAGTGGTCGGTGCCGGAGGAGAACTGCCAGCGGCCGTTGAACACGTAGCCGCCGTCCACGGGCCGGGCGATGCCCATCGGCGCGTACGGGGACGCGATCCAGGTGTCGGGGTCCTCGCCCCAGATCTCCTCGCGCACCTTCGGGTCGGCGTAGGCCATCTCCCACGGGTGGACGCCGACGATGCCGGCGACCCAGCCGGTGGAGCCGTCCAGGGAGGCGATCCCCATCACCGTCTCGGCGAACTCGCGCGGGTGGACCTCCAGGCCGCCGTGCTCCTTCGGCTGGAGCAGCCGGATCGCGCCCGCGTCCTTGAGGATCTGCGCCGCCTTGTCGTCGAGCCTGCCGAGCGCCTCGTTGGCCGGGCCGAGCTCGCGGATCTGCTCCGCCCTCTCCATGATCGTGTCAAGCACGCGGTCAGCCATCGCCTGTCTCCCAGTATGTTTCGTCAGCCGTCGTAGGTGATCTTCAGCCGGTCGGTGACCGGCCTCGCCTGGCAGGCGAGGATGAGGCCGTCGGCGAGATCCTGCTCGTCGAGGACCGTGTTGGCGTCCAGGGTGACCTCGCCCTCCAGCGCCACGCAGGCGCAGGCCGAGCAGGACCCCTCCCGGCAGGAGAACGGGGCGTCGACGCCGGCGCGCAGCAGCGCGTCGAGAAGCCGCTCGGACGCGCGCCACGGCACCGTGCGGGTCTCGCCGTCCATCTCGACCTCGATCTCCCCGGCGTCGCCGTCCTCCGCCTCCGCCTGCTCCGGCGCGTCGTCGGGCCTCTCGAACGGGTCGCCCTCCAGCGAGAAGAACCGCTCGGCGTGCACCTTCGCGCCGAGGCCGGTGAGCGTCTCGGAGACCAGGTCCATGAAGATCTCGGGTCCGCACACGTACGCGGGACGGCCCGCGTAGGGGCCCGCCAGGGAGCGGACGGCGGCGGCCGTCGGCAGGCCCTGCACCGACTCCAGCAGGTGGACGACGGTGAGCCGGTCCGGGTGCCGCTCGGTCAGCTCCCTCAGCTCGTCGGCGAAGATGACCGACCGCTCGTCCCGGTTGGCGTACAGCAGCGCCACCCTCGCCGAGCCGGCCGCCAGGCACGACTTGAGGATCGACATGACCGGGGTGATGCCGCTGCCGCCCGCGACGAGCAGCAGGTCCTCGTCCAGCGACGGCGGTGTGAACGTGCCCGCCGGGCGCAGCACCTCCAGGACGTCGCCCGCCGTGACGTTGTCGCAGATCCAGTTGGACCCGAGACCGCCCGCGACCCGCTTCACCGTCACCTTCGGGCGGTCGCCGGTGAGCGGCGAGCTGCACAGCGAGTAGCAGCGCGCGGCCCAGCCGCCCTCCGCCGGGACCCGGACGGTGAGGAACTGCCCGGGCCGGTAGGCGAACCGCTCCCGGTCGCCCTCGACGGGTTCGAGGACGAGCGAGTGCGCGTCGGCCGTCTCCCGGACGACCTCCACCACCCGCGCCTTCAGTGCCGTCATGAGCGTCCCGCGGCCTTCCCGGCGGCCCCTCCGCTCCCGGCGGCGTGCCGGGCGGCGATGTAGCCGAACACGATGGCCGGGCCGATGGTGGCGCCCGGGCCCGCGTACTCGTTGCCCATCACCGACGCCGAGGAGTTGCCCGTCACGTACAGGCCCTCGATGACCGACCCGTCCTCGCGCAGGACGCGGGCATGCTCGTCGGAGACGAGGCCGCCCTTGGTGCCGAGGTCGCCGACCTCCATCCGGAACGCGTGGTACGGGCCGCCCTCGATGACGTCCAGGTTGGGGTTCTTCAGGTTCGGGTCGCCGTAGTAGCGGTCGTAGGCGGAGTCGCCGCGGCCGAACTCGGGGTCCTTGCCCTCGCGCGCGTACCGGTTGAACGCCTCGACGGTCTCGCCCAGCGCGTCCGCCGGGACGCCGATCTCGCCGGCCAGCTCGGCGAGCGTGTCCGCCTTGAACGCGATGCCCGCCTCGTAGAACGCCTTGGGGATCGGCGCGCCCGGCAGGATCTGCGCGAACGGGTACCGGGCGCGGGCCTTGGCGTCCATCACGAACCAGCAGGGGACGTGCCCGCCCTCTAGCTGGTCGTGGACGAAGTTGACGTACGGGGCCGACTCGTTGGTGAACCGCTTGCCGTCCTGCCCCACGATCACCGACCGGGGGATGCACCGCTCCGACAGCAGCGGGATCGTCGCCCCCGCCGGGTGCCGGACGGCGGGCATCCACCACGCGTCGTCCATCAGGTCGAGCGCGGCGCCGACGCTCTCGCCGGCGCGGATGCCGTCGCCGGTGTTCTCGCGGGCGCCCATCGCGAAGTCCTCCTGGCCGCCCTTCGGGAGGTACTTGTCGCGCATCTGCTGGTTGTGGTCGAAGCCGCCCGTCGCGAGCAGGACGCCCCGGCGCCCGCGGACGCGCAGCGCCGCGCCGTCGCGCTCGACGACGACGCCGGTGACGCGGCCGTCCTCGACGACGAGCTCGGTCATGGGGGTCTTCAGCCAGAGCGGGATCCCGGCGTCCTTCAGCGCCATCCGCATCCGCGCGGCGAGCGCCCGGCCGCCGGTCGCCATGTGGCGGCGGCGGACCATGTTGGACGACACGCGCCACGCCGCGACCAGGGACGCGCGCCGGCCCGTCCAGGTGCGCTTGGCCATCGCGAGATCGTGGTAGTCCTTCGCGGTGATCCACAGGCCGAGGGGGCCCTTCATGCTGTTCGGCCGCTGGTACCGCTCGTCGTCGCCGAGCTTGCGGGTGTCGAACGGCTTGGCCTCGATGGACCGGCCGAGCGGGCGCCCGCCCTCGTACTCGGGGTGGTAGTCGGCGTAGCCCTTCGTCCAGAAGAACCGCATCCACCTGCTCCGGCAGAGCAACTCCATGGCGGCGGGCCCGTGGTCGACGAACGCGTCCAGCCGCGCCGCCGGGACGCGGCCCTCGGTGAGGCGGTCCAGGTAGCGCCGGATCGACTCGCGGCTGTCGTCGTGGCCGCGCGCCTTCAGCGTCGGGTTGTTGGGGATCCAGATGCCGCCGCCGGAGATCGCGGTGGAGCCGCCGAACTTCTTGCCCTTCTCCACGATCAGCGCGGAGATCCCGGCGTCGTGCGCGGTCAGGGCCGCGGCCATCCCGCCGCCGCCGCTGCCGACGATGACGAGGTCGTACTCGTGGTCCCAGCCGCTCGGACGCTCCCGCTCGCTCACCGCTCGTCCTTCCGGGTCAGGAACGCCAGCACGGCGCTCTCCCAGGCGGACTTCTGCTCGATCATCACCCAGTGCCCGCAGTTCGGGAAGATGTTCACCTGCACGTTCGGGATCGTGCGCATCGGCACGAGCACCATGTCGACGGGGCTGACCCGGTCGTCCCGGCCCCAGGTGATCAGGGTCTCGGCCTTGAGCCTGTGGAGCATCGCCCAGTACGGCGGCTCGTCGGAGGCCGCCATCGCCTTCGCGCGGGCCGCCATCGCCTTCGACCCGTACATGCGGCGCGCGCTGGCGAGGGTGTCGGGGTCGGTGGCCTGCTTCCAGCGCTCCTCGATCATCTCCTCGGTGACGATCCGCGGGTCGTACACCATCGAGTTCAGCCACCGGACGAGGCCCTCGCGGGTCGGGTCGTCGGTGAACTCGGCCAGCAGCCTGATCCCCTCGCCGGGCGCGGGGCTGAAGACGTTGCGGCCGATCCCGCCGATGGCGACCAGCCGCCGGACGCGCTCGGGGTGCCGCAGCGCCACCTGCGTCGCCACGATGCCGCCCATGGAGTTGCCGATGACGTCGACCTGGCCGAGGCCGAGGCCGTCCAGGAAGCGGACGACGGCGCCGCCGGCGGCCATCATCGGGTGCTCGTCGGTCGGGTCGCTGACGCCGAAGCCGGGGAACTCCAGGACCAGGCAGCGGAAGTGCTCGGCGAACCGGGCGAGGTTGCCGCGGTAGTTGCGCCAGCCGGTGACGCCGGGACCGGAGCCGTGCAGCAGCAGCAGCGGCGGGCCCTCACCGGCCTCGTGGTAGCGCAGGACGCCCTGGTCGGTGGCGAGCTCGCGCAACGTCGACTCGTAGGTCAGCTCCGCAGGCATGATCTCCCAGTCCTTCGACGGTGGCTTGTCCGGAACGTAATCGGCGGGACGGCGGGGTCCGGCGGTGGATCCCGATCAGCGGGACGCGGGTCCCAGGGCGGCTCGGCGGGCCCGTCCCGCGGCCCGCTTCCACTCATCGGGATCGGGGCGGGTGGGCGCGCAGGGGCGTGCCTACCTTCGGGCTCACCGGCGGCCCCTTGACCGGTGCCGGGTGAGTACCCGTTAGTAGAAATGTCGCATAGTGGATTCGAACGCCCGCCCGCTCGCAGCCCCGAGGTGAACACATGCCAGCCGAGCCAGCGCTCACGCCCCTGCACGACGCCGACGCGGCCGCGCCGGAGCCGGCGGACTTCCGCAAGGCCATGGCGGAGTTCGCGACGGGCGTCACCGTGGTCACCGCCCTCGACGGCGGCGAGCCCGTCGGCTTCGCCTGCCAGTCGTTCGCGTCCGTGTCGCTGGACCCGCCGCTCATCCTGTTCTGCGCGGACAAGCGCGGGCGGTCGTGGCCCCGGATCCGCTCGGCGGGACGGTTCTGCGTGAACGTCCTCGGCGAGGAGCAGCGCGAGCTGTGCGAGCGCTTCGGGTCGAGCCGGGGCGCCAAGTTCGAGGGGCTGGACTGGGAGGAGTCGCGGTGGGGCGCCCCCGCCCTGCCGGACGTCCTGCTCGCGGTCCACTGCGTCGTGCACGACGTGCACGAGGCCGGCGACCACGAGGTGGTGATCGGGCGGGTCCTGGCGGTGGACCGGCACGAGGTGGTGGACGGCGCGTGGCGGCGCCCGATGGTGTTCTTCCGCAGCCGGTTCGGCGTCGGGGAGCCCGACGCGCCGATCGCGCCCGACCCGTGGGGCGTCGGCGACCGGTGGGGCTGGGGTTGACGTCACCTCGGGCCGCCCGTCACATCCAGTCGCCGCGCCCGTCGACGGCGAGCAGCCGGTTCATCGTCTCCGGCGACCAGCTGGTCTCCTCGCCGGTCCGCACGGCGCGCCGGGTGCGCCCGCCGGGGCGTCCCGCGCGGGCGCCGGGGGCCGAGCCGGGGAACAGGATCTGCGACGCCTCGCGGGCGGCGGTGACCACCAGCGGCGCGACGTTCTCCAGCGGCGCGCGGATGTCGCCGACCAGGGAGATCCCCGCGACCGGACCCTCCGCGCCGCGGATCGCCGCGGCGACGCAGGCGATGCCGGGGTAGGACTCGCCGCGCTCGAACGCCAGGCCGCGGCGCTGCCGGATGCGGTGCAGCTCCTGGTGGAGCGTGCCGAGCTCGCCGATCGTGCGGCTGGTGAAGCGGCTGATGCCCGAGCCGAGCAGCGCGTCCACCTGCTCGGGCTCCAGCCACGCCAGCATCGCCTTGCCGAGGGCGGTGCAGTGCGCCGGGGCGCGGCCGCCGACCCGTGACGGGACGGAGGTGGCGAGCCGCCCGCCGAGCTTGTCCAGGTAGAAGATCTCGGCGCCGTCCAGGACGGCCAGGTGCGCGACGAGCCCGGTGGTGACCTGCAGCTCGTGCAGCAGCGGCGCGGCGGCCTCGCGGATCTTGCCGTGCCCGCCGTCCTGCCCGCCGAGGCCGAGGGCGCGCTGGCCGAGCCCGTAGCCGAACGAGTGGTGCGCGAGCCAGCGCTGCCGGACGAGCTGGTCCAGGATGCGGTGCGCGGTGGAGCGCGGCAGCCGGGTGCGGCGGGCGACGTCCTCCAGGGTCAGCCGGGCGGTCGGCCCGTTGAACGCGTCGAGGATCAGCGTCATCCGCTCGATCATCGACGGCGGCGACTCCCGGCGCGCGGTCGACATGACCTCCGGCGCGGTCAGGGCCCCCGGCCTGGTCATGGCCTCCGGCGTGGCTGCCTCCGGCATCGTGGCCTCGGTCATCGCACCTCCCAGAACATGACTGAAATGAATTCTTGTTACCTGGAATGTAGCAACCGCTTGCTGGCAGCGGAAGAGGGGAAGTAAGAGCAGGTCAGCCGGAGGCTTCGGCACCGGGACCGCGCCCCAGGTCGGACCGGCCACCGTGATAGAACGTTTTTCCACCAACGAGGGGAGCAGCGATGCGTGTCGGGATCGTCACGCCGGTGGTGGCGCAGCCGCCCGGCCATGCCGCCTGGGAGCGCGGCGCGGGCATCGAGGAGATCGCCCTGATCGCCGGGGCCGCCGACCGGCTCGGCTACCACCACCTGACGTGCAGCGAGCACGTCGCCGTCCCGGCCGAAGCCGCCGAGCAGCGCGGCGGCGTCTACTGGGACCCGCTCGCGACCTTCGGGCACCTCGCCGCCCGCACGTCCCGGATCCGGCTCGCCACGCAGGTGCTCGTGCTCGGCTACCACCACCCGCTCGCCATCGCCAAGCGCTACGGCACGCTCGACCGGGTCAGCGGCGGGCGGCTCACGCTCGGCCTCGGCGTCGGCAGCCTGGAGGAGGAGTTCGACCTGCTCGGCGCGCCGTTCGCCGGCCGCGGCTCCCGCGCCGACGACGCGCTGGCGGCGCTGCGCGCCTCCCTGTCGCGGCGCACGCCGGAGTACCGCGGCGAGCACTACGCCTACTCCGGGCTCGTCGTGGAGCCGCACGCCGTCCAGGACCGCGTCCCGCTGTGGATCGGCGGCCGCTCGGGCCGCTCGCTGCGCCGCGCGCTGGACGCCGACGGCTGGGTGCCGTTCGGCCTGCCGCTGCGCACGCTCGCGGAGATGCTCGCGGACGCCGACGTGCCGCCCGGCTTCGACGTGGTCCTCGCGCCGTCCCGCCCGCTGGACCCGATCGGCGCCCCGGAGGCGGCCGGGACGGCGCTCGCCCGGCTGCGCGAGGCGGGCGCCACGATCGCCGGCGTCCGGATGGAGTCGGAGTCGGCGGAGCACTACTGCGAGCAGCTCGCCGCCCTGCGCGGGCTGGCCGCCGGCTACGGCCTGGTCTTCGGGGAGGAGCGGTGAGCGTCGAAGCCCGGCTGGCCGCCCTCGAGGAGCGGCTGCGCGCCCTGGAGGACGAGCGGGAGATCACCCGGCTGATCCTGTCCTACGGGCCGCTGGTCGACAGCGGCTCCGCGGCCGAGGTCGCCGGGCTCTGGGAGCCGGACGGCGTCTACGACGTGGACGAGCTGATGATGACCGGGCACCCGGAGATCGAGGCGATGGTCCGCTCGGCGAACCACCAGCGGTGGATCTCCGGCGGCTGCGCGCACGTCGTCGGCCCGCCGCATGTCACGCTCTCCGGCGACGAGGCCACCGCCGTCGGCTACACCCTCATGATCGTCAAGCGGCCGGACGGCTTCGTGCTGCGCCGCGCCACCGCCAACCACTGGCGGCTGCGCCGCACCCCGTCCGGCTGGCGCGCCGTGACCCGCGTCAACCGCGTCCTCGACGGCCGCGAGGAGTCCCCCGACCTGCTCGCCTCCCACTTCCCGGACGCCGTCCGGCACCGCTGAGAGCCCGCGGACCGGGGGCGGCGGCTCAGGGGGTGACGCCCATGGTGGCGAGGATCCCGCCGGCCAGCTCCCCGTCGCCCTCGGCGCGGACGGCGACGTCGCCCGCCGCGCAGCGTCCGGCGGTCAGCCGGACGTAGGTCTCCCAGTCCATGGCGATCCTCGCCGACGGGGACGCCGGGACGTCGGACCACGCGCCGCGGCCGTCGTCGCCGACCGTGACGGCGACCTCGAAGTCGGGCGGGCCGGAGATCGTGAGGACGGCGCTGCGACCGGGCGCGCCCTTCGCCGCCCGCGCCACGATGCGGGGCAGGGGGCGGCTCAGCAGTTCCCAGAAGCACCGCGCCGCGGGGGCGTCGAGGTTGCCGGGGCGGCCGACCGCCCGGCGGACGTCCTGCTCGTGGGTCCAGCAGTCCATGGCGCGGAACTTCATGAACCGCGTGTAGGGGCCCTCCCTGCCGTCCGGGCACATCAGGACGCGGTCGGGGTCCTCGCCGGCCAGCTGCACGAGGCGGCGTTCGAGCGCGTCCGCCAGTTCCGCCGCGACCTGCGGGCCGGGGACCGGCCGCCGCGCGTGCACCGCCAGCTCGGTGTAGCGGGCGAAGTCGTTGCGGAGGTGCTCGAACTCGGGCAGCTCGACGGGCGGGGCGGGATCGCCGAGCAGGTCGCGCTCCACGCCGGCGAGGTGGGAGAACTGGTCCTTGACCGTCCAGCCGGGACACTCGGTCGGCCGGTCCCAGTCGTCGTCGCCCAGCGTCCCGGCGAGCGCGAGCGTCGAGCGGATCGTCTGCTCGTACGCGGCGGTGTTGGCGCGCATCTGCTCGTTCATGATCACCCCTCCGTCGGCGCCACGAAGCTTACGGCCCGTCCGGCCCGGGGGTCTGGCCGGGACGGGCCATCAGGGGGCTCAGGCGCCGAGGACGCCGCCGAGGACGGCGGCGTACGCGGCCTCGCCCGCCGCGTTCGGGTGCAGGGGCGCGGCGGAGTGGACGGGGACGTAGCCCTCGACCCAGCGCTGGGACGCCGACTGGCACGCGTCGTGGCCGGCGCTGGGCGTGACCAGGTCGATGTAGGTCCCGCCGTGCGCGGTCGTCTGCTGGCGGATCACGTCGTTCAGGGCGTTCACGGAGCCCTGGAGGAAGTTGGCGTCCGTGGGCAGCACGGGCTGGACGGGCCAGCAGCCGTTCCGCCTGACGTAGAGGCCGTAGCCGGTGACGACGATCCGGGCCTTCGGGGAGCGGGCGCGGATCCCGTCCAGGACGGCGGACAGCTTCGGGCCGAAGTCGCGGGTGCGCTGGGCCACCTGGTCCTCGAACTCTCCCTTGCACGGGGTGGCGGTGGGGTCGAGGGTGGCGCAGTCCTGGGCGATGCCGACCAGGCCGACGTCGTTGCCGCCGATGGTGAGGGTCACGAGCGCGGTGGACGCGGTGAGCGCGTCGAGCTGCGGCGGGACGGTCCCGGTGTCGACGCCGCCGACGCTGGTGCTCTGCGACTGGGTCATGTGGGTGGTCTTGGCGCCGCTGCAGGTGACGTCCCGAAGGGCGGCGCCCGTGCGGGAGGCCAGCACGTGCGCGTAGTTGCGGGTGGAGCGCCCGCAGCCGACCGGGCCGGTGATGTCCGGGATGAGCGGGCCGGACGCCATCGAGTCGCCGAGCGCGACGTACTCCACCGCGGCGGCCGCCGCGGGAACGGCCGTCCCGCCGAGCGCCGCGCCCGCCAGAACGAGCGCGCCGACCGCGCCTCCGGCGACTCGGCTCCTCGCGGCCCGGCCCCTGACGGCCCGGGGGGTGGACGGGCGGCCGTTGAACAGACGCTTCATGAGCTGACTCCCGGCGTCATGGACGATGTCGCCGTGATCGTCCAGAATCTGGACACGCCGTTCAATTGGCGCGAAAACAGACTCTTCCGGGAGCCGTTGTGACGCGGGACAAGACGCCGGCGCTGCGCGTGGCGGGCCGGCCGGTGGCGGCCCATCTGCGGGTCCGCGCGCCGCTGCTGACCCGCCGCGTCGTGGCGCGGCTGCTCGCCGAGCTGCCCGTCTACGCCGAGCTGCCGCAGGAGGAGGTCGCCGGGGACGTCGCCGGGATCGTCCAGCACAGCCTGCGGCAGTTCGCGGACGTCCTGGAGCGGCGCCGGCCCGCCCGCGCGGCCGACTTCGCCCGGCAGCGCGACTCGGCGGCGCTGCGGGCCGAGGAGGGCGTGCCGCTGGACGCGATCCTCGCCGCCTACCAGATCGGGGCGGCCATGGCCTGGGAGGACCTGACCGCCGGGGCCGAGCCGGACGACCTGCCCGCCTTCCAGGAGGCGCTCGGCTACTTCCTCGACTTCCAGCGGCTGCTGACCTCCGCCGTCAGCGCCGCCTACCTGGAGGTGCGGCAGATCCTCGACAGCCAGGAGCACGGCGGCCGGCACGCCCTGATGACCGCGCTGCTGGCGGGGGACACCGCGGGGCACCGCCCGGCGCCCCGCTACGCCGTCCTGGCGCTGGCCTTCGGCCCGCATCCGGACGAGGCCGGGTCGGGCCAGCGCGCCCGGATCGCGGCCCGCCGCAAGATCCGCCGCGTCCGGACCGCGCTGGACGCCGTCGCCGACGAGCCCGCGCTCACCGCTTTGGACGCCTCGGGAGGGACGGCCCTGCTCCCCTACTCCGCCGGGTGGGAGACCCTGCACGACCTGGTCGCGGGCGCGGCGAAGGCGGCCGACATCGAGGTGACGGCCGCCGCGGAGATCACCGGGCCGGCGGGCGTCCCGGGCGCCGTCGCCCAGACCGGCGAGATCATGGACCTGGTCCGCCGGGCGGGCCGCCCGCCCGGCCTGTACCGGCTCGCCGACGTCCTGCTGGACTACCAGCTGAGCCGTCCGAGCGGCGCGCTCGCCGCGCTCGCCGAACTGCTGGCGCCCCTGGACCTCAGGCCCGACCTGCTGCGCACGCTGGAGCGCTACCTGGCGCTCGACCTGGACCGCCGCGCGACCGGCGCCGCCCTGCACGTCCACCCGAACACGGTCGCCTACCGGATTCGCCGCATCAGCGCCCTCACCGGCCTGGACCCGGCCCGCCCCGGCGACCTCCAGCTCCTGAACGCCGCCCTGATAGCCCGCCGCTCCCTGCGCTGACCCCTGCGCCGATCCGCTGCCGGGACCAATCCCGGACCGCGATTCCGTGATCATGATAATGCGTATATAAATGTATAAAGGGAACTTGATCCACTTGCGCGAACCCCGCTGGGAGTTGATCGGTGTGACCGTGGGGGCCGCCCGGACGTCCACCGAAGACGAATGGCCGGCCACCCTGAGCGTCCAGAGCCTGCTGGAGCAGGGGTGGCGGCCGACTCCGTTCCGCGAGTTCGTCCTGAAAGTCCACAGCAGATGCAACCTGGCCTGCGACTACTGCTACATGTACGAGATGGCGGACCAGAGCTGGCGGCGCCAGCCGCGCCGCATGTCGCGCGCCACCCTGGACCGCACGGCCGCCCGCATCGCCGAGCACGCGCGCTCCAATGACCTGTCCCGGATCGGCGTCGTCCTGCACGGCGGAGAACCGTTGCTCGCCGGTCCCGAGCACATCCGCTACGCGGTCGAGGCGGTCAATTCGGCCGTGGATTCCCGGACGTCGGTGAGTTTCCACTTGCAGACCAATGGCGTCCTCCTCGATTCGGTCTACCTGAAACTCTTCGACGAACTCGACATATACGCGAGCGTCAGCCTGGACGGCGACGAGGACGGCCACGACCGCCACCGCCGCCGCGCCAACGGCAGGGGAAGCCACGAGGAGGTCACGACCGGGCTGCACCGGCTGACGACGCCCGCGTACCGCCGGCTGTTCAGCGGCCTGCTGAGCACGATCGACCTGCGCAACGACCCCGTCGCCACCTACGAGGCGCTCCTCGCCCACCGCCCCCCGGCCGTCGACTTCCTGCTCCCGCACGGCAACTGGGACGCCCCGCCTCCGGGCCGCGGCGACGACGACGCGACACCGTACGGCGACTGGCTCGTCGCGATCTTCGAACGCTGGTACCGCACCCCGGTGCGGGAGACCCGCGTCCGGCTGTTCGACGAGATCATCCGGCTGCTGCTCGGCCGCCCCTCGCGCAGCGAGACGATCGGGCTGTCGCCGGTCGCGGTCGCCGTGGTGGAGACCGACGGCTCCATCGAGCAGGTCGACACGCTCAAGTCCGCCTACGAGGGCGCCGCGCACACCGAACTGCACGTGGGCCGGGACACCTTCGACGCAGCCCTGATGCTCCCCGCGATGGCCGCGCGCCAGATCGGCCGCCGGGCGCTCGCCGACGCGTGTACGGCCTGCCCCGTCCACCGCGTGTGCGGCGGCGGCCTCTACACCCACCGGTACCGCTCCGGCACCGGCTTCGCCAACCCGTCGGTCTACTGCCGCGACCTCTTCCGCCTGGTCACCCACGTGCGGGACGCGGTCTCGCAGGACGTCGAGGCGTACACGAGGAAGGTGTCGTCCCAGGAGGGAACCGGATGAGCCCGGGCGTCCACCGGATCCCCGAGAAGGTCTTCCTGGCGCTCGCCGCGGGCGAGGGCGGCCCGGCCGCGGTCGAACTCCTCCACAGAGCCCAGTACAGCAAGCGCCTCCTGCTGCTGCGGGGCGTGCGCGACGCGGGCGGGCCCCAGGCCGCGGAGGCCTACGACCTGCTCGGGCGCATCCAGCAGAGGGCCCCGCAGGCGGCCGAGGCCGTGCTGCGGCATCCGACCGTCGGCGAATGGGCCAGGCGCGCTCTCGCCAGCCCGTCCGGCGCGGAAGGCGGCGCCGCCCCGGGCGGCCTCGCCGCCCTCGCCGCCGGGGCGGCGGTCAAGGCGGGCCTTCCCTGCGAGATCGAGGTGCCGGCGCGCTCGGGGGCGATCGTCCTTCCCGGGCTGGGACGCGCCCTCGTCCCCGGCCGGAGGAGCGCGCTCGTCCGGTCCGGACCGGGCGGGGCGGAGGTCGTCGCCGGGAACCTGCGGATCGGGCTGCCGGCCGACGTCCACCGGGACGCGCCCGGCTGGGAGGCCCTGCGGAGGCTGACCGCCGAACACCGCGGCGCGCACGCCGGCTTCCTGCTCGACGACCACGACCCGGACCGCATGCCCGGAGCCGAGCGGCTCCCGCACCGCCTGAGCGGCGCCGAACTCGACCACTGGCAGACGGTCCTGGACGGCGCCTGGCGCATCCTGGTCGAGCACCATCCGGGCGTCGCGGAGGACGTCGCGGCCTTCGTGTCCGTCCTGACCCCGCTCGTCGCCCCGGCACAGGGGCAGTCCAGCGCGACGCCCAGGCACGCTTTCGGCAGCATCGGCCTGTCCAGCCCGCCCGACGCCCGCTTCCTCGCGGTCACGCTGGCCCACGAGGTCCAGCACACCAAGCTCACCGGGCTTCTGGACGCCGTCCACCTCACCCGCCCCGACGACGGCACCACCTACTACGCGCCCTGGCGGGAGGATCCGAGGCCCGTCGCGGGGCTGCTCCAGGGCGCCTACGCCCACCTCGGCATCGCCAGGTTCTGGCGGGACCAGCGCCGGCACGAGACGGGCGAGGCCGCCCTGGAGGCCGAGAGCGACTTCGCGCGCTGGCGCGCCGCCACGGACCTCGTCATCCGCACCCTCGCCTCCAGCGGAGGGCTCACCGCCGAGGGCGAGGTGTTCGTCGGCGAGATGGGCCGGACCGTCCGGGCCTGGCTGGACGAGCCCGTCCCCTCCGAGGCCCTGCGCCGCGGCGGCGAGGCCGCGGGACGGCACCTGACCGCCTGGCGCCGCCGCAACCCCGGGCATCCCTCGCCCTCCGGCGCCGCCTAGATCGGCGGCGGGTCGAAGTCGCAGTCGAGGTTGCGCCACTCCCCCGCGACGACGGCGTCCGGGTGCTCCAGGCCGAGCGTCCTGGCGTAGGCGCTCATCGTCTCCTCGTGCAGCCGGTCCGCCTCGTCCGCGTCGCCGGACTCCCGCAGCGAGACCGCGAGGTTCGCGGCGCAGGCCAGGGTCATCGGGTGCTCGTCCCCGATCGCCGCGCGCAGCCGCCGCAGCGTCCCCCGGCCGAGCCTGCACGCCGACTCCACCTCGCCGAGCGCGAGCAGGTCGCTGGCCAGGTTGGTGGCCACGGTGAGCGAGTAGTGGTGGTCGCGTCCGAGCTTGACCTCCAGCCCCGCCAGCGCCTTCTCGTTGGACGCCCGCGCGGACGCCGCGTCGCCGCACACCCGGTGCAGCAGCGCCAGGTTCCCGCCGCAGCCGTGGTTGTAGGGGTGCTCGGGCCCGTAGGCCTTCGGATAGCGGACGACCGTGTCGGCCGCGAGCTCCAGGGCCGACTTCAGGTCCCCGGTGCAGCGCTGCCCGTTGGCCAGGCACATCGCCGCGGCCAGGGTGTCGGGGTGGTCCAGCCCGAACAGCCGCACGGAGCGCGCGTTGACCTCCTGCGCCACCTCCAGGGCCCTGTCCAGCTCGCCCGCGCGGCGCAGCGCGATCGAGAGGTCCTTGGCCACGCGCAGCGTCAGCGGGTGCTCGGCGCCGAGTTCGTCGACGCACTTGGCGTAGGCGTCCTCACCCAGATCGCAGGCCTCGGAGTACTCGCCGCAGAGGCGCACCGCGCGCGCCAGGCCCCCGAGCGCGTTGCTGACGTTGACCGCGGTGCCCAGGGCGACGTCCCCGAACCTCAGGCAGACGGTCTCGTGGAGCTCCTTCGACTTGACGTAGTCGCTGTTCAGCCCGTGGTCGAGCGCCAGGTTGTGCATCACCCGCAGCGTGTCGGGCGCCGACTCGCCGAACGCCTCCGTGTGCCGTTCCAGGGAGCGCATGTCGTGGTCGCGGGCGTCCGAGAAGTCCCCGCGCGCCCGCAGGTCGGCGCCGAGCGAGTTCAGCAGTTGCAGGGTCATCCGGTGCTTGGGGCCGACCAGCGCCTCCGTCCGCTCCATGGCCTTCAGGTTCGACTCGTAGGCGGCGCCGTACTCCCCGAGGTCCCGCAGGATGTTGCCGAACTGGCGCTTGCCCTCCAGGAGGTCGATGTCGTCCTCCCCGGAGTCGGCCGCCCACTGGTCGAGGAGGCGTTCGATCAGGTGCTGCGCGAACGCGTAGTCGCCGGACAGCCGCAGGTAGCGGACGATGTTGAGGGCGAACTTGCGGACCTCGGGGTCGGTGCTCTCGGCGACGGCGGCGGGCTCCACGTGGCCGATCAGCTCCGAGTAGCGCCGCCAGCTCGCCGGCGACTCCGCGTCCTCGGGGGGCGTCGCGGCCACGAGGAGCATGTGCACCTCGCCGCGGAAGCGCGCCTGCTCCGCCGGGCTCAGCTCGTCGCGCAGCAGCGCCTGGATCAGCCGGTGCACCTGGACGGTCCGGCTCGGCGCGTCGATCTTCGCCAGCGCGTACCGGTTGACCTCCCCGAAGGCCCGCGCGAGGCGGATCGGGTTGCGCAGCAGCCCGGCCAGCGGCTGGCTGATCCCGGGCGGGGTCCGGGAGAACACCTCGCGCGGGATCGGCTCCGGGCCGAAGAATGCGCAGCAGCGCAGGAGCTCGACGGCTTCGGGCACCTTCTCGGCCAGGCTGTTCACCGACAGCCGCCACGCCGCCGTCATCGACACCGGGTACTCGGTCGGCTTGCCCTCGGCCAGCAGCTGGCTGGTGCACTCGTCGAGCAGCCGCAGGTACTCCGTGACGGACATGCCCGTCTCGGCCTGCAACGCCCCGGCCTGCTCCAGGGCGAGCGGCAGGTCCCCGAGCTCGTGGGCGAGGCGGTTCGCGTCCTCCTCGCCGATCGCGCGCGGGACGCGCTTGTTGAGGAACGCGACGCTCTCGTCGCGGCTGAACACGTTGACCTGGACGGTGTGGCCGACGCCCTCCCACCGCGGGTTGCGCGAGGTGACGAGGACGTGCCCCTGCCCCTGGCCCTGGGGCAGCAGGTCCTGGAGGTCCTCGGGCTGGTCGGCGTTGTCGAAGATGAGGAGCCAGCGGCGGTACGGCTCCCCGCGGCGCAGCGCTTCGAGGACGTCGTTGGCCGCGTCCTCGACGCCCCGGGCCGTGGCGGAGGTCAGGCCGAGCTTGGGCGCCAGCGACGCCAGCGCCGGCCGCACCAGGGACGGCTGGTCGGCCGGAACCCACCACACCACGTCGTAGTCCACGGCGAACCGGTGCGCGAACTCCACCGCCATCTGGGTCTTGCCCACGCCGCCGAGCCCGTGCAGGGCGTGCGGCAGCACGGCGGTGACCTGGCCGGAGATGCCTGCCTTCAGCTTGGTGAGCAGCTCCTCGCGTCCGGTGAAGTTCTTGTTCCGCGGCGGGATCTTGCCCCAGACCGCCGGGGCCGTCTCCGGGAACGACACGCGTCCACCTCGCATTCCGCCGATCACCACATGGCCAGATCGCTGCGCCGGCATGCGCACTTAGCTACCGTATTATCCCAATTCAGTCAGGGGGGGAATAGGTCACGCGTCACAGATCCGAACCACGCCCGTTTCTGCGGGCCCTCTTTTCGGTCTGGCTAATTCGCCTGTTTCGACTGCACTATAAAAGCGCCGACCGGCGACCGGAACGGCAATGGTCAAAGCAGGATTCTTCTGTAATCATTGGAGTCAGCCGCCCATGCACGGACAATCCTGTACTGTGCGCCCGCCCACCCGCCAGGCGGCGTGACCCCGCCCGAGGAGAATCCATGCAGCAGGAACCCGCTCTCCACGGCGACCTGATCGACGTGTCCGGACTCTCGCTCCGCGAACTCGACGACGTGCTCGGCGAGTCGGCCATCGAACTGGCCCTGCGCGAGATCCTCGACCCCAGCCGCGGAGAGATCGCCTCCGCCGGCTTCGAGAGCAAGCTCGGCTGACCCCGCAGCCGCCGGCCCCCCGCGTCTCCCGGCGC
>NZ_JBEZJP010000046.1:0-30815 GCF_040653175.1 Actinomadura sp. NPDC048032 | reverse complement strand
TCGCTGACGTGCCCGCCCGACCACGGCTGGATCGCGCCCTCGCCGAGCGAGAGCTATCCGGTGCGCCGCGAGGTCGGGGTCGGGGAAGAGACCGGCGGCGTCGGCCAGCCGGAAGAGGCCGGCCATGTGCGTCACCGAACGCGCGGTCTCCAGCCCGCCGACCATCCGGAAATGCCGCTGGTGGCCGGTCAGCCAGGCCAGGAACACCACTCCCGTCTTGTAGTAGTAGGTGGGCGTCTCGAAGAGGTGCCGGGCCAGCGGCACCGTGGGGGCGAAGATCTCCTCGTAGGACGCGGTGTCGCCGCCGTCCAGCGCGTGCAGGGCGGCCGCGGCGGCGGGCGCGATGGGGTCGAAGACGCCGAGCAGCGCGTCGCTGTGCCCCTCGGAGTCGCCCCGGATCAGCTCCGGATAGTTGAAGTCGTCGCCCGTGTAGAGCCGGACCCCGGCCGGCAGCCGGCGGCGCAGGTCGATCTCCCGCGCCGCGTCCAGCAGCGAGATCTTCACCCCGTCGATCCTGGACGCGTGCTCGCCGATCAGCGCGAGCAGCGCGCCGGAAGCCACGTCCAGGTCGGCCGAGCCCCAGTAGCCCTCCAGCGCCGGGTCGAACATCGGGCCCAGCCAGTGCAGCACGACCGGCCGCCTGACCTGGGCCAGCAGCCGCCCGTACACGGCGGCGTAGTCCTCCGGGCCGCTCGCCGCGGCCGCCAGGTGCCGGCTCGCCATCAGCACCGGCACCGCGCCGACGGACTCGATGACGGCGAGCTGCTCCTCGTACGCGGCGGCGATCTGCTCCAGCGACGCGGGCCCGGCGGGCAGCTGGTCGGTGCCCGCCCCGCAGACGATCCGGCCCCCTGCTGAAAGCGCTTCCTCACCGCTCCGCACGATGAGCTCGCGGGTCGTCGCCCAGTCCAGGCCCATGCCGCGCTGGGCGGTGTCCATCGCCTCGGCGACGCCCAGCCCGTAGGACCACAGGTGCCGGCGGAACGCCAGCGTCGCGTCCCAGTCCAGGCCCGCGTCGCCCGCCGCCCCGTCCCCGGCCACCACGTGCGCGGCCGCGTACGCGACGCGCGACGCGGCGGGTCCCGCGGGCGGCTTGTAGGTGCGCGGCTCGCTCATCGCGTGGCCGGGCGCCCCGGGCAGGTCGATCCTCATCGGGTCAGCTCCGGAACGTCGAGGCGGCGGCCCTCCCGCCACGCCCGCAGGCCCAGCTCGGCGAGCTGGACGCCGCGCGCTCCGGCGTAGAAGTCCCAGGGGAAGGGGCCGTCGTCGGCGACGTGGCGCAGGAACATCTCCCACTGGGTCTTGAAGCCGTTGTCGAACTCGGTGTTGTCGGGGATCTCCTGCCACTGCGAGCGGAAGTCCTCGGTGGCGGGCAGGTCGGGGTTCCACACCGGCTTCGGCGTCATCGACCGGTGCTGGACGCGGCACCGCCGCAGCCCCGCGACTGCCGACCCCTCCGTGCCGTCGACCTGGAACTCGACCAGCTCGTCGCGGAACACCCGGGTGGCCCACGAGGAGTTGATCTGGGCGACGATCCCGCCCTCCAGCTCGAAGATCCCGTAGGCGGCGTCGTCGGCCGTGGCCTCGTAGGGCTTGCCGTGCTCGTCCACCCGCTCGCCGATGTGGGTCGCGCCCAGCGCCTGCACCGACCGGACCGGCGCGATCACCCCGTCCAGCACGTACCGCCAGTGGCAGAACATGTCCAGGATGATGCCGCCGCCGTCCTCGGCGCGGTAGTTCCAGCTGGGCCGCTGGGCCTCCTGCCAGTCGCCCTCGAACACCCAGTACCCGAACTCGCCGCGCACCGACAGGATCCGGCCGAAGAACCCGCCGTCCACCAGCCGCTTGAGCTTGAGCAGCCCCGGCAGGAACAGCTTGTCCTGCACCACGCCGTGCTTGATGCCGGCCTCGTCGGCCAGGCGCGCCAGGGCGAGCGCCTCGTCGAGATCCTCCGAGATGGGCTTCTCGGTGTAGACGTGCTTACCGGCGGCCACCGCCGCGCGGATCGCCTCGACCCGCGCGGAGGTGACCTGGGCGTCGAAGTAGACGTCGGTGTCCGGACGCGCCAGCGCCTCGGCCAGGTCGGTCGTCCACGCCGTCAGCCCGTGCCGTTCGGCCAGTTCGCGCAGCTTGGTCTCGCTGCGTCCCACCAGCACCGGCTCCGGCCACAGCACGGTGCCCTCGGCCGTGCGGACCCCGCCCTGCTCCCTGATCGCGAGGATCGAGCGCAGAAGATGCTGGCGGTACCCCATCCGGCCGGTGACGCCGTTCATGACGATCCCGATGGACCTGCGTGCCATCCCGTTCCTTCCTAGCCTGTCGTGTGTCCAGTGCGGCGCGCCCTCCGGCGTGCCGAGCAGGGCGCGCCGGTCGGTGCGCGCCCGGTCGGTCGGCGCCGGTCAGTCCGCCGCGGCGCCCGCGCCGAGAAGTCCCCGGACGCGGTTGGTGACGCGGGCGAACTCCGGGCGGGCCATCGTGGCGGCGTAGTCGCGCTCCGCGGGCAGGTCGACGTCGATGATCTCGGCGATCGACCCGGGCCTGTCGGTCATCACCACGACGCGGTTGGCCAGGTAGGCGGCCTCCGCGATGGAGTGCGTGACCAGCAGGACGGTGGTGCCCGTCTCCCGCCAGATCCGGTTCATCTCGATGTTGAGCTGCTCGCGGGTGAGGGCGTCGAGCGCGCCGAACGGCTCGTCCATCAGCAGGACGCGCGGCTCGTGCAGCAGCGCCCGGCACAGCGCGACCCGCTGCTGCATGCCGCCCGACAGCTCGTGCGGCAGCGCGTCCTCGAAGCCCTTCAGGCCGGTCATCTCGATCAGCTCGGCGGTCCGCTTGCGGGCCTGCTCGGCCGGCATCTTGCGCATCTCCGCCTGGAGGAGGATGTTCTTGCGGGCGCTGCGCCACTCCAGCAGCGCGGCCCGCTGGAACACGTAGCCGATGTCCGGGCGCGGCGCCGTGACCTTGTCGCCGCGCAGCCGCACGTCCCCGGTCGAGGGCTTCAGCAGCCCCGCGACCAGCTTCAGCATCGTGGACTTGCCGCAGCCGGACGGACCGACGATCGCGACGAACTCGCCCATCGGGACTTCCAGCGACACCTCGCGCAGGGCGGTGACGTCGCGCTTGCGGGTGCGGAACCGGACGGCGACCTCATTGAGGCTGACGGCGTTCTCCCGGCCCGTCTCCCGGCCGGTGTCCGGCTTCGCGGTGGATTTCTCGCTCATGATCCTCATCGCTCGTCCCGTCACGTCTGCGGAGCGGCCGACGCCTGCCAGTACTCCGACGGCGCCTGCGCCTTGCCGATGACCCCGGCCTGCTGGAAGGTGGCGATCGTCTGCTTCCAGTCGTCCTCGGAGTTGACGCCGGGCGCCTTGCCCTGCGTCGCGGGGGTGTGCAGCAGCGTCAGCGTGGTCTTGAACTGCTCGGTGAGCACCTTCTCGGGCGGCAGCTGCTCGGACGCGCCCGCCATGCTCGCGACGGCGCCCGCCTGGTCGCCCTCCGCGGCCGTCCACGACTCGCTCGTCGCCGCGACCATCTCCTTGACGAGCTTGGCGTCGCTCTTCAGCTTCCGCTCGCCGGCCAGCAGGCCGTTGGAGAAGAAGTTCAGCCCGAAGTCGGAGTACCGCAGGTACGAGACCTCCTTGCCGGACTTGGCGGCCATCGTCGGGCCCTGGTCGTTCGCGAAGCCCATGAGGCCCTCGGTCTTGCCGGCCAGCACCGCGGCCATCTTCCCGGCCGGGTCGGTGTTCTGGACGGGGACGTCGCTCGCGCTCATCCCGTTCTTCTGCAGGAACACGGGGAAGGTGCGCGCCAGCGCGTCCCCGGCCGTCCCGGCGATCTTCTTGCCCTTCAGGTCGGCGGGCTTCTTGATCCCCGCCGAGGTGAACGACTGCACGGACGCGGGCGTCGTCTGCAGGAACACGCCGATGCTCTTGACCGGCATGCCCTTGTCGACGGCGGCGAGCAGCGCGGGCGTGTCGGCCCAGCCGAAGTCGGTCTGCCCGGCGCCGGTGGCCTGGACGGTCTTCTGCGAGCCCTGGCCCGCCTTGATCTCCAGGTCGATGCCGTGCTTCTCGAAGATGCCCTTCTTCTTGCCGTAGTAGAACGGCGCGTGCTCGCCGTAGGGGTACCAGTTCAGGGTCAGGGTGACCTTGGTCAGCTTCTTGCCCGAGGCGCTCGTGCTCTCGCCCGAGTCACCGCCGCAGGCGGTGCCGGCGAGTGCGAGGGCCGGCGCCATGACGGCGATGGCGAGGGTGCGGAGTTTCATTGGACGGCTCTCCGTAGGTGGGGTGGGTCGTGCTCGGCCGTTGGACTGTCGGGACGTCCCGTCCAGCGGATTCCGGGCGGGCGGTTCGGGTGGCGGGGGGCGCGCCGGCGCACCGCCGGGCGGCGCCGTCAGTACGTCGTGGTGACGGCGTCGCCGCGGCGGCTCGCGTGCCACGGCAGCAGCAGCTTCTCCGCGACCTCGACGACGACGAACAGCACCACGCCGATGGCCGACATGACCAGCAGCCCGGCGAACAGCATCGGGGTGTCGAGATTGCCGTTGGCCTGCAGGATCACGTAGCCGAGCCCCTCGTTCGCGCCGACGAACTCGCCGACCACGGCGCCGGTGACGGCCAGGGTGACCGCGACCTTCAGGCCGGAGAACAGGTGCGGGAGCGACGCCGGCAGCCGGATCTTGGAGAACGTGGCCATCGGGCTCGCGCCCATCGTGGCCGACAGCTGCAGCATCTCCGGATCCACCGCCTTCAGCCCGGCGACCATCGAGATCACCACCGGGAAGAAGGCGATCAGCACCGCCACGACGATCTTGGGACCGATGCCGAAGCCGAGCCACACCACGAACAGCGGGGCGATCGCGATCTTCGGGACGACCTGCGCGAACAGCAGGATCGGGTAGAGGGTGCGCTCGACCGTCGACGAGTACACCATGATCACCGCGGACGCGACGCCGATGAGCACCGCGAGCGCGAAGCCGATCAGGGTCTCGTACGTGGTGACCCACGTGTGGTGCCAGATGTAGCCCCACTTGTCGCCCATCAGCCGCAGCGTCGCGCCGGGCGAGGGGACGAGGTAGGCCTCGACCAGCTTGAAGGCGCTGATCGCCCACCACGCGGCGAAGCAGGCCACCAGCAGGGCGACGGGCCGCCACGACCGTTCCAGGCCGTCGCGGATCCGTTCGCCCGCGCCGGGCCTGGCGCGTTCCACGACGCCCGCCGCGTCCGCCGAGGGCGGGGCGGCCGTCGTACCCTGACTCACCATGGGTTCCTCCGGACGGGGTGGTTTGGAAAGCGCGTTCAGAAAGCGCTTTCTGATGTACCGTAAGAAGCGGCGCGCGCCGCGGTCAAGAGGGTCTTCGCCAGGAACCCGCCGCGAGGGCCCGTGCCGGCCGAGGGGGCGGTGATGACGGAAGCGGCCGAAGGGGAGCGCACCGGCGACCGGGCGTACGTGACCCTGCAGGACGTCGCGAAGGAGGCGAGCGTCTCGCTGGCGACCGCGTCCCGCGTCCTGAACGGCACCTCGCAGGTGCGCGCCGACCTGCGGGAACGCGTCCTTGCCGCGGCGGCCGAGCTGAGCTACACCCCGAACGCGCACGCCCAGGCGCTCGCCAGCTCCTCCAGCAAGTCCGTCGGGGTGGTCTGCCACGACGTCAGCGACCCCTACTTCGCCGCCATCGCCCGGGGCGTCATGCGCACCGCCGCCGAGCACGGGATGCTGGTGATGCTCGCCAGCACCTTCCGCGACCCGGCGCGCGAGGTCGAGTACGTGGCGATGCTGCGCGCCCAGCGCGCCCGCGCGATCCTGCTCATCGGCTCCGGCTTCGAGGACCGCGACTGGGAGCGGGCGATGGCCGCCGAGCTCGACCCCTACCAGCGCACCGGCGGCCGCGTCGCCGTCCTCAGCCGGCACCGCAGCCTCAAGGTCGACGCCATCCTGCCGCAGAACCGGGAGGGCGCCGCCGCCCTGGCCCGCGCCCTGCTCGACCTCGGCCACCGCAGCTTCGGCGTGCTGACCGGCCCCCGCGCCCTGACGACCGTCCACGACCGGCTCGGCGGATTCACCGAGGCGCTCGCCGAGGCGGGCGTCCGGGTCGCGCCCGAGCACATCGTCGAGGCCCCCTTCACGCGCGACGGCGGCTACCGGGCGGCGACCGAGCTGCTCCGCCGCGAGAACCGTCCGACCTGCGTGTTCGCCGTCACGGACGTGATGGCGGTCGGCGCGCTCGCCGCGCTGCGCGACAACGGCGTGTTAGTGCCGGAGGAGATGTCGCTCGCCGGATTCGACGACATCTCGATCGTCCGCGACCTGACCCCGGCCCTCACCACCGTCGCGCTGCCGCTGAACGCGATGGGGGAGCGCGTCATGGGCCTGGCCCTGCGCGAGCCCGCCACCCGCCGCAGCCGCATCGAGCGCGTCGCGGGCGAGGTGGTGCTGCGCGGCAGCACCGCACCGCCCGGCTGACCCGCGGGCGCCCGCTTCCCGGAGGCGTGAATGAAGATCGAGAAAATCGAGACGTTCTGCGTCGCGCTGCCCACCCGGCGCTCGTTCGGGGTGTCCGGCGGCGCGGTCGCCGTCGCCGGGCGGCCCAGCCTGCGCGTCCTGGTGAAGGTCAGCGCCGAGGGCGCGCACGGCTGGGGAGAGGCGACCCCCATCCCGGCCTGGACGTACGAGACCGCCGAGTCCATCGTCACCACGATCGACCGGTACCTCGCGCCCGCGATCACCGGCCGTCCCGCCTGGGACCTCGACGGCGTGACGACCGCCTTCGACCGCGCGATCAACCGGGGCTTCAGCATCGGCGCGCCCCTGGCCAAGTCCGCCGTGGACGTCGCCCTCCACGACCTCCTCGGCCGCGCCGCCGGGGTCCCGCTGGGCGTCCTGTGGGGCCGGCGCCGCCGCGAGACGATCGACCTCGGGTGGATCGTCTCCGGCCGGACCTCCGCCGAGGTCGCCGACAGCGTCGCCGAGGGCCGCGACCTCGGCTACCGGGCGTTCAAGGTGAAGGTCGGCCTCGGCCCCGAGGACGCCGACGTCGTGGAGGCCGTCCGCCTGCACGCGGGCGACGGCGCGGCGCTCTGGGTGGACGCGAACCAGGGCTACACCGTCCGCTCGGCCCTCACGCTGGCGCGCCGCCTGGAGGACCTCGGCGTGACCGCGTTCGAGCAGCCCCTCCCGGCCAACGACATCGCGGGCCTGCGCCGCCTCCGCGACGCCTGCCCGATCCCGGTCGCCCTCGACGAGAGCCTCCGCCACCCGTCCGACCTGGCGACCTTCGTCCGCCTGGACGCGGTCGACGTCGCCATCGCGAAGGTCCAGCGCACCGGCGGGCTGACCCTGTCGCGCCGCCTGTGCTCCCTCGCCGAGGACTGCGGCGTCGCGCTCATGGGCTCCGGCCTCACCGACTCCGACCTCGGCCTCGCCGCGTCCCTGCACCTCTTCTCGGCCTTCGGCGTCGACACCCCGGTCGACCTCAACGGACGCCAGTTCATCGAGTCCCCGTACGCGGGGCCGACCGTCGAGATCCGCGACGGCACCGCCCACGTCCCCGACGCCCCCGGCCTCGGCGTCGAGGTGGACGAGCGGACCGTCCGCGAACTGGCGGTCAGCGTCCTCTGACCGCCCGAGCCGACCGACGGGCGGCTCCTGTGCGGCGCCCGGGCCCGGACGCGAAGAACCCGCCCGGGGGCCGGGCGGGTTCTCATCTATCGGCCGGAGGGCCGTCAGTGCGCGGCGAGCTCGTCCTCGGACACATCGGCCTCCGCGGGGCGCTCGGAGTCCGGTTCCGCGGGCCGCCATTCGGGCCACGCGTCGATCTTGGTCCGCCGGGGGTTCGCCAGGGCGTTGTCCATTGTTACCGCAGTCCTCCTGTTCAAGGCCGGGCCGGATCAATAGATGGTCCCGGCGAGATGCCGGGTCCGCAAAATGGTCTAGACCGCGGTTCCCACCCAGGGCCGCGGCAAACCTCACAACAACGCCAATCGATCATCCATTCCCGGCGGAAACCGGATGGACCGCGGCGGCCGTCCCTGGCACGCTCTCGGTCATGGACGTCGCCGAGCTGACCCGCCTCCAGGAGCAGGGCACGCACCTGAGGTTCCTGTTCTTCTGGGGCCACCAGACCCCTGGTCGCGGCTACCTCAGCCAGTGGTGGCCGTCCCCCTTCGCCGTCGGCGGAGTCACGTACGCGACCGCCGAGCACTACATGATGGCGGAAAAGGCCCGCCTCTTCGGCGACGAGGAAACGGCCGCCGCCGTCATCGCCGCGTCCCATCCCCGACGCGCGAAAGACCTCGGCCGCCGCGTCCGCGACTTCGACGAGCAGACGTGGCGCCACAATCGTGTGACCATTGTCACAAAGGGCAATGAGGCCAAGTTCGCCCAGAACAAAGATCTCCGCGACTATCTTGCCGGCACCCGCGACCGCATCCTCGTGGAAGCGAGCCCGCTGGACCGCGTCTGGGGCATCGGCATGACCGCCGACGACCCCCGGGCCGAGCACCCCGCCTCCTGGCAGGGCGAGAACCTCCTGGGCTTCGCCCTGATGACCGTCCGCGAAACGCTCTCCTCCTGACCGCCCTCCTCGGCGTCGGTCTCCCACCGGAAGCCGCGCCGGGTTACCGGGGCCGAGGGCTCGAACATCGGATCGCTTGAGACGGGCGGAGATAGCACGGGCCGCCGTGGGCAAGCCGGCGCGTTCAGGACGCCTGCGTCTGGCGGGGACGCGGTCGGGCGCGGATGTGGATGCGCTCTCCCTGACGGCCGAAGAGGCTGAGAACCTCGACCGGACCCTCGCCGGTCGTGCCGAACCAGTGCGGCAGCCGGGTGTCGAACTCGGCCACCTCGCCCGGGCCCAGTACCAGGTCGTGATCGGCCAGCACCAGGCGCAGACGTCCCGACAGCACGTAAAGCCACTCGTAGCCCTCATGGGTGCACAGGTCGGGCACGCGCCGGGCCGCGGGGAGCACCATCTTGTACGACTGGATCGGGCCGGGCTGGCGCGTCAGGGGGAGGACGGTGTTGCCGTTCACGCGCCGCGGAGTCAGCCGGACGCGGGGGTCGCCGACCTCGGGGGCGCCCACCAGCTCGTCCAGCGGAACCTGGTGGGCCTGCGAGATGGGCAGCAGCAGCTCCAGGCTGGGGCGGCGCTGGCCGGACTCCAAGCGCGACAGCGTGCTCTTCGAGATCCCGGTGGCCTCGGAGAGCTCGGACAGGGTCACGTTGCGCTCGTTGCGGAGCCGCTTGAGGCGCGGGCCGACCTCGGCGAGCGCGTCGGCGATCGCGGTTGGGTGCTGCATGCCCCCATTCCACTGCGGACGTCCCGGAAATGGCAACAGGGTTTGCCGTCCGGCCGCCGGGGAGGGCACCGTCCGCGGCGGAGGTGATCGCGATGAGCGATGCGGAGTACGACGTCGTGGTGGTCGGTGCGGGGGCCGCGGGCCCGAACACCGCGCTGCTGGAGGTGGGACGGGCGGAGGACGCCGGGGGTGGGGGGCGGTGAGTGTCGAGACCGCTTCGCGGCGGGTGGGTTCTTCCGGGGGGCGGCTGCCGCTCGGGGTCTACCTGCTGGCGTTCAGCCTGTTCGCGATGGGCAGCGCGGAGTTCCTGCTGGCCGGGGTCCTGCCGGAGATCGCCGACGACCTCGGGATCAGTCTGTCCTCCGCGGGTGCGCTGATCTCGGCGTTCGCCGCCGGGGTGGTCGTCGGCGGGCCTCCCTTCGCCGTCCTGACGCTGCGCTGGCCGCGGCGTACCACGCTGGTGGCCACGCAGGTCGTCTTCGCGGTCTCGGTGGCGGTCGGCCTTCTGGCCGACGGTTACGCCGTGCTGGTGGCGACCCGCTTCCTGTGCGGGCTGGCCTACGCGGGTTACTGGGCCGTCGCGGCGGTCACCGCGATCGGTCTCGTCACGTCCGACCGCACCGCTCGGGCCTCCGGAGTGGTCGTCAGCGGCCTCGGCCTGGCGATGATCGCCGGTGGTCCGGCGGGCGCGCTGCTCAGCTACTTCACCGGGTGGCGGGGCGGGTTCTGGGGCGTGGTGGCCCTGACCGCGGCGGGCGCGGTCCTGAGCCTGGTCGCGATCCCCGCGACCGGCGCGGACGCGGAGCCGAGCGTGCGGCGGGAGCTGCGCACGATGAGGCGGCCGCAGCTCTGGGTCGTCTACGCCGCGACCATCCTGAGCACCGCCGCCTACATGATCTCGTTCAACTACCTCGCGGCGCTGCTGACCGACGTCACCGGCGTTCCGGGCGTGTGGGTCCCCGCGATCCTCGCGCTGTTCGGGGTCGGCGCCTTCATCGGCCTGTCCGCCGGGGGCAGGATCGCCGACCGGCGGCCCACGCACGCGCTCCTGGCGGGGGCCCTGGGGATCTCGGCCTGTTCCGTGCTGCTCGCGGTCCTGGCCGGGCACGCGGCGGCCGTCGTCCCGCTCGTCCTGCTGCTCGGGATCGCCGGATTCGTGCTGAATCCGGCCATCTACGGGCGGGTGTTCGCGATCGCGTCGGAGGCGCCGACGCTCGCCGGGGCCGCCACCGTCTCGGCGTTCCAGCTCGGCATCAGCCTCGTGCCGGCGCTCGCCGGCGCGGCCATGAACGCCGGCGCGGGTCTGACCTCCGTCGCCTGGATCGGCGCCGTCCTGGCGGCGGCCGTCGTGCCGGCCGTCCTCCTCGACCGGGCGCTCTCCCGTCGCGGACGGGGATGACCGGCCCGTGAGGAAGCGGACCGCCCCGGTCGGGGCGGTCCGCCGCCGCTCACCCGGTCGGCGTCGGCGAGGGGACGCCGGGAGGCGCCGAGGGCGGCCCGCTGCTCGCCTGCTCGGTGG
The DNA here is from genome assembly GCF_040653175.1 of Actinomadura sp. NPDC048032. Lineage (NCBI taxonomy): Bacteria > Bacillati > Actinomycetota > Actinomycetes > Streptosporangiales > Thermomonosporaceae > Actinomadura > Actinomadura sp. NPDC048032. Next base: position 20,000 of record NZ_JBEZJP010000046.1, on the reverse strand, counting down.
GCCCGGGGCCCACGAAAAGGAGGACCTGGTTCTTGGCCCAGGGAACCGCGTCGTGGACGTACCACGTGGGCGGGACCTGGCCGGGCTTCAGCGCCTTGCTGACGTTGCCCTCCATGGCGCGGTACTCCGGCACCGTGACGTGCCGCTCGCGCAGTGCGGCCAGCACCTCGCCCACGCGGTGCCTGCGGTAGGTCATGCCGTGCATGACCTCGCCCGGAGCCGAGGCGGGCGCGGTGCTGTTGTACTGCTCGCCCCGGCGGGCGTCCCGCCCGAAGACGATCTGGGCGGTGCCCTTGTAGCCGGTGCGGATCCGGACGCCGACCGGGCAGACGTCGCCTCCGCCGCCGGTCACGCACTCGCCCTTGGCGGTGATCGTGGTGACGTCGCGCTCGCCGGTGTTCTCGCTGGTCTCCATCATGACGACGGTGCCGACGATGGACGGGGACGCCGGGACCATCGACAGCGTGACGTCGAGGCCGTGGGCGGCGAACTCCTCCTTGTAGCGCTTCGGGTCGGCCAGCGGGTCGCGGACGCGGACGTCGATGTAGCCGCCCCTGCGGGTGAACGACAGCGCCGAGACCAGCGAGACGCGCGGGCTCGTCGCGGTGACGCCCGGTGTGTCGCCGGGTCCGCCGTCGCGGGTCGCGACGATCGCCGTGACGGCCGCGCAGGCGACACCCGCCGCGGCCAGCGGGAGGCCGATGCGCATGACCGGCGAGCGCCGCCGGTGCGGGGCGGGCGACCCGTCCACGGCCGAGAGGGACGAGGTCGCGGTGATGCGGTCGGCGAGGGCGGCGGCCGCGTCCTCGGACAGCAGGGCCGCGGCCTGCCGGTCGGTGACGGAGGCGAGCCCTCCGATCAGCGGGTCGATGTCGCGCTTCATGTGGGGTCTCCGTTCGGGATCCGCCGCCCCGTGGCGGGCAGGGACGCGGCGTGCAGGGAAGTGGCGGGTCCGGGGCCGGCGGGCGCCGGGGCGGCGGGGGTGTCCGTGTCCACGCGGGCCAGGGCGCGGGCGAAGCGGCGGCGGGCACGGTGCAGGCGGATCCGCACCGCGTTGCGGGAGCAGCCCAGGACGGTCGCGATCTCGCCGTGGCCGAGGCCCTCCCAGCCGACGAGGGCCAGCAGCTCGCGGTCGGATTCGGGCAGGCCGCGGAACGCGGCGCCGACGCCGGTCAGGTCGCCGCCGGGCGGGTCCTGGACGGCCAGGCCGTCACGCAGCCGGGACCCGAGGTCGGCGGCCAGCGCGGACCTGCGGCGCTCGCCGCGGTGGTGGTTGGCCAGGACGCGCCGGGCCACCCCGTACAGCCACAGCCGGGCCTGGTCGCCGGGCGGGACGTCGTCGAGCCGCCGCCAGGCGGTGAGGAACGTCTCCGCCAGGACGTCGGCGGCGTCCTGCGGGTCGTTCGTGCGGCGCAGCGCGTATCCGAGGATCGGGGCGCGGTTGGCCGCGTAGACGTCCTCGAAGCGGCGCCGCCGGTCGTCGGGCGGGCGGGGTTCCCGCGGGTGCAGTGGTCGCGATGGGGATGGCAAGCCCTCTCCTCTCGTCGCGGTGTTCTCACCGGACGCAGGGCACATGTCCGCACATCGCAGAGCATTTCAGCTGAGCGCCGTCCAGCTTCGCGCCTTGACCCCCAGACCGCCGCCCCGGTGCGGGGAGCCGGGGCGGCGACCTGAGGAGGGCGCCGCTCAGCGGGCGGCGCGCGCGAAGAGGCGGAAGGCCGACGTTCCCGGGCCGGCGGGCTCGGGAAGCCGGAAGACGGGCTCGCGCTCGTCGTAGCGGTCGGTCGCGCGGTGCCACGTGAGGATGCCGGCCATCCAGTCGCGCAGTTCCCCGACGTACGAGGAGACGGCGGCCCGGGCGGCGTCGTCCAGGCCGAGGTGGTCGCAGAGGGCGGGGAGCTCGCCGCCGGCGAGGTGCTCGAACTGGCGGCGGCGGGAGGCGATGAGGTCGCCCACGATGGGCAGCGCCTCGTCGCGGCCGCAGCCGAAGAAGTTCTCGACGGCGAGGACGCCGTTGTTCAGCTCGCCCTCGTACTCGATCTCCTTCTGGTAGGAGTAGCAGTCGTTGAGCAGGCACGCGACGTCCATCGCGGAGGCTTCGAGCTCGCGGAGGGTGCGGGTCTCGAAGACGTGCGGAGGGACCTCGTCCGCGCGCCCGACGCGGGCCAGGCTCATCGTCAGCTCGGAGCCGAACGTGCGGCGGCGCATCTCGACGTAGTCGACGGGGTCGGGGACGCGCGACTGGAGGTGGTTGTTCAGCTCCCACACCCAGCTCTCGACCATGTGCTCGACGGCCGCGCGGAACTCGCGGCGGCCCCGGTCGTCCATCGGCCCGGCGGTGCGGGGCCACAGGTCCGCCAGCCCGGCCTCGAACGGGTTCTCCGGGGCGGGGACGGGACCGCAGTCCAGCGGCATGAACCGGGGGACGCGGGCGTTGAACGCCTTCGCTCCCGCCATGTCGCGGTCGCGGTTGAAGACGGCCGGGAAGAAGTCGTCGCCGAAGGTGCCGCACCCCAGCCACTGGACGGCGAGGTCGAGCGCGTCCGGGTCGGCGTCGGGGGCGATGGACGCGCCGCAGACCTCCAGTGCCATCCCGGTGAGCCGTTCGGCGCTCCACACGGGGACGGGCGTGCGGGGGTGGGGGGAGAGCATGCCCATCTCCCGCGCCCAGGCGAGCAGGTTGCGTCCCGCGCGCTCGCAGTGCGGGTTGACGCGCGCCGTGTACGGGATGTCGAACGCGGGCAGCGGCGTCGGCCCCACTTTCTGGAACGGGACGTGGGGGAGGCTGATCCGCGCCGACTTCAGCAGGGCGGGGATGCGGGCGGCGGACATGCCGAGCGACCTGTCGTTCATGTACCTGCTGGACCGCAGGTGCCATTCGTGGCCGCCGGACTGCCAGTCCTGGAGGGCCTTGACGTAGGCCGCGACGCTCGCCCGCTCCGCCGGGTCGAGGGCGTGGTCCTCGAAGACGTGCGGCAGCTCGGTCACCGCGGTGTTCTCGAACTGGCGCAGCCGCGAGGTGAGCAGGTCGTTGACGGTGTCGGCGGCGACCTGCGGCGCGACCGACAGGAACCGCTCCATCACCAGCACCGAGTTGTTGACCTCGCCCTCGGACTCGGTCTCGCGCTGGTAGGAGAAGATGTCGTTGCGCAGGTGGACGGCGTCGGAGAAGGTGTCCTTCAGGACGCGCAGCGGCCGCGTCGCCACCACGCGTTCGGGGATCTCGACGCCGGCGGCGTGCTCGGCGAGGTCGGCCGACCACGGCGCCCCGCCGACCTTGCGGCGCATCTCGATGTACTCGACCGGGTTCGGGATCCGCCCGGTGCTGATGTTGGACAGCTCCCACAGCGATTCGCGCAGCAGGTTGAGGGTGCTCACCGAGAAGCGGCGCCGCCAGGCGTCCGACCGCGCCGGGACGGTCCGCGCCCACAGGTCGGCGAGCCCGCGCTCGACGGCGTTCACCGGGTCGGGCGGGTCCAGCGACATGAACAGCGGCAGCCGGTCGAGGTAGGACCGTGCGCCCTCCTGGTCCTGCGGCTTCTTGAAGACCTCCAGGAAGTGGTCGTCGAAGTAGAAGACCCAGACGTACCAGTCGGTGACGAGGTCGAGTTCGGGGGCGGCGCAGTCGGGGTGCGTGTAGGCGCACAGGAGGGCGTAGTCCATCGCTTCGAGCGCGCGCTCGTCCCAGATGTCGGGGGTCCCGGGGTCCCGGTCGGCGTCCAGCATCTTCATCTCGCGCGCCCACGCCATGGTGTGCCGCCGCGCGCCCTCCAGGTTCGGGTTGAGCCGCGCGGGATACGGGACGTAGAAGTCGGGCAGCTCGAAGGGTTGCATGAACCGGCCTTCCTGTCGGGTCCGGTTCGGCAACCTACAGCACAGGCCATGTCACGGAAAGTGACACATTGCTAGCCGGAATCTCCGGTCAAACTGCGGGTAAGCCGAGGTCATGTCGAAGTCGCGCGAACCTGCCGCGGCCAACGACCCGCTGGAGCAGAACCTCGTGCTCGCCCGGCGTGTGGTCGAGGCGGCGCAGCAGGAGATGATCGATAAGGCCCGGCAGCGCATCCCGGCGCTGCGCCTGGGGGCCGTGGCCGGGGCGTTCGGGGTCATGGCGACCGCCGCCACCTACCGCATGAACGTGCTGCTGCTGGAGCGGAAGCTCCCTCCCGAGCTGGCGTCGTTCATCACCGCCGCCGTGTACGGGGGAGGGGCGGGGGCCGCGGCGATGGCCGCGTCCCGCAAGTGGAAGGGGCTTCCGCCGCCGCTGCCGACCGACACGGCCCGGCAGGTCGTGGAGATCCTCACCGACAACGACTGAGGCGAGGGCCGGGGAAGAGCCCCGACGCGGCCGCCGAGGTTCGGTGACCGACGGAAGATCCGGGGTAGGCACCCCGGCATGGACAGCGAAGCCACGCCCGTGCACGCCGACGTCACCCTCGTCGTGAACGGGACAGAGCACCGGCTCAACGTCGACACCCGAGCGTCCCTGCTGGACGTCCTGCGTGAGGATCTCGGCCTGACCGGGTCGAAGAAGGGCTGCGACCACGGCCAGTGCGGAGCCTGCACCGTCCTCCTCGACGGGCGCAGGGCGAACGGGTGCCTGGCCTTGGCCGTCGCCCATGACGGAGCGGACGTCGTCACGGTCGAAGGGCTGGCGCGGGACGGAGAGCTCAGTCCCGTCCAGCAGGCGTTCATCGAGAACGACGCCTTCCAGTGCGGGTACTGCACGCCCGGCCAGCTCTGCTCCGCCACCGGGATGCTGGACGAGGCCGAACGCGGCTGGCCCAGCGCGGTCACCGGCGACCTGGAGGCCGATCCCGTTCTGGACGACGACGAGATACGCGAGCGCATGAGCGGCAACCTGTGCCGCTGCGGCGCCTACGTCGGCATCGTCGCGGCCCTCAAGCAGGCTGCGCAGCGCAGGGAGGGGGCGGAGGCATGAGGCCCTTCGCGTACGAGCGCGCCACCAGCGCCGAGGACGCCCTCCAGCGCCACCAGGACGGAGCCGTCTACCTGGGCGGCGGAACCAACCTCGTCGACCTGATGCGGCTCGGGGTGGAGGAGCCGAGCAGGCTCGTCGACGTCGCGCATCTGCCCTACGACCAGATCGAACTGCGACCGGACGGAAGCCTCGCCATCGGGTCGGCGGTGACCAACAGCGCCGTCGCGGCCGACCCGACCGTGCGCGAGGGCCACTCCCTCCTGGCGCAGGCCGTCCTCGCGGGGGCGTCCGGCCAGATCCGCAACCTCGCCACCGTCGGCGGCAACCTGCTCCAGCGGACCCGCTGCTCCTACTTCCAGGACACCTCCAAGCCCTGCAACAAGCGCACCCCGGGCAGCGGGTGCCCGGCGCGGGAGGGCGAGCACCACAACCTGGCGATCCTGGGCCATTCCGACGCCTGCGTGGCGACGCACCCGTCCGACATGGCCGTGGCGCTGGCCGCCCTGGACGCGTCCGTGCGCGTGCGGGGGCGCGGCGGAGAGAGGACCGTCCCCATCGAGGACCTGTACAGGCTCCCCGGGGACGAGCCCCAGCGCGACACCACCCTCGAACCGGGCGACCTGATCACCGCCGTGGAGGTCCCGGCGCTGGGCGTCCCGTCCCGCTACCGCAAGGTCCGCGAGCGCGCGTCGTTCGCGTTCGCGCTGGTCTCCATAGCGGCGGCGCTGGACGTCGCCGACGGCCGGGTGCGGGACGTCCGGCTGGCCCTCGGCGGCGTCGCCCACAAGCCGTGGCGGGCGCGCCGCGCCGAGGAGGCCCTGCGCGGCGCGGAGGCGACGGAGGAGTCCTTCCTGCGCGCCGCCGAGGCCGAGATGGAGGCCGCCGAGCCGCTGCGCGACAACGCCTACAAGGTGCCGATGGCGCGCAACCTGATCGTCCGGACGTTGACCGAGCTGGGGGAGGAGTCATGACCGACCGGCTGGAGGGCCGCGAGAAGGTCACCGGGACGGCGCGGTACGCGTTCGAGTACCCCGTGGAGGGCGCCGCCTACGCCGCGGCCGTCCAGGCGAGCGTGGGCAAGGGCCGGATCGCGTCGGTCGGGACCGAGGCCGCGCTGCGGCTGCCCGGGGTGCTCGCCGTCCTGTCCTGCGAGAACGCCCCCGAGCTCGACGACACCTCGGACGGCGAGCTGGCCCTGTTCCAGTCGCGGACGGTCTCCTACCGCGGCCAGTTCGTGGCCGCCGTGGTCGCGGAGACCCTGGAGACCGCCCGGGAGGCGGCCCGCCTGCTGCGCGTCGAGTACGCCGAGGAGGCGCCGGACGTGCGTCTGCGCGCCGACCATCCGGGCCTCTACAAGCCGGACAAGGTGAACCCGGTGTTCCCCGCGGACACCGGGCAGGGCGAGCCCGAGAAGGCGTTCGCCGACTCGGCCGTGCGGGTGGACGCCGTCTACACGACCCCGGCCGAGCACAACAACCCGATGGAGCCGCACGCCACGATCGCCCGGTGGGACGACGACGGCACTCTCACGCTGTACGACTCCAACCAGGGCGCGTCGACCGTCCAGTCCACGATCGCGAAGGTCTTCGGGCTCGACCCCTCCCGGGTGCGCGTCGTGTCGCCGCACGTCGGCGGCGGGTTCGGCTCCAAGGGCACGCCCCGGCCGAACGTCGTGCTCGCCGCGATGGCCGCCCGCGTCGCGGGACGTCCCGTGAAGTTCGCCGTCCCGCGCCAGCAGATGTTCGCCACCACCGGCTACCGGACCCCGACCGTCCAGCGCCTGCGCCTCGGCGCCGGCGAGGACGGGCGGCTGAACGCGATCCTGCACGAGGTGGCCGAGCAGACCTCGACCGTCAAGGAGTTCGCCGAGCAGACCGCGACGCCCACGCGCATGATGTACCGGGCCCCGCACCGCCTCACCTCGCACCGGGTGGTGCCGCTCGACGTCCCCACGCCGTCCTGGATGCGCGCCCCGGGCGAGACGCCCGGCATGTACGCGCTCGAATCGGCGATGGACGAGCTGGCCGTCGCCACGGGCATCGACCCGGTCGAGCTCCGCGTGCGCAACGACACCGATCACGAGCCCGAGAGCGGGCTTCCGTTCAGCTCGCGGAACCTGGTCGCCTGCCTCCGCGAGGGCGCCGAACGCTTCGGGTGGGCCGGGCGCGACCCCCGTCCCGGCGTCCGCAGGGAGGGCCGCAAGCTCGTGGGCATGGGCGTCGCCGCGTCCACCTATCCCGCCTACCAGCGGCCCAACCAGGCCTCGGCCCGGGCCGAGCCCGACGGGACGTTCACCATCCGGATCGCCGCCGCCGACATCGGCACCGGCGCCCGCACCGCCCTCGCCCTGATCGCGGCCGAGACGCTCAAGGAGGACCTCGCCGACATCCGGATGGAGATCGGCGACAGCGCGTTCCCCCGGGCGTCGGTGGCGGGCGGATCCGGAGGGACGGCCGGCTGGGGGACGGCCGTCGTGCGCGCCTGCGAGGCCCTGCGCGGGAAGCTGAACGGCGCCGTCCCGCCCGAGGGCGTGGAGGCGTCCGCCGACACCGGCGAGGAGCTCAAGGCCCGCGCCGAGTACGCCCGGCACGCGTTCGGCGCGCAGTTCGCCGAGGTGGAGGTGGACGCCGACACCGGCGAGGTCCGCGTCCGCCGGATGCTCGGCGTGTTCGCCGCCGGGCGGATCATCAACCCCACGACGGCCCGGTCCCAGTTCATCGGCGGGATGACGATGGGCGTCGGGATGGCGCTGATGGAGCAGAGCGTCATGGACCGGGAGTTCGGCGACTACCTGAACCGCGACCTCGCCCAGTACCACGTCCCGGCCTGCGCCGACATCCGCGACGTCGACGCCGCGTGGGTGGAGGAGTCCGACCCGCACCTGAACCCGATGGGAGCCAAGGGCATCGGCGAGATCGGCATCGTCGGCGCGGCGGCGGCCGTCGGCAACGCCGTCCACCACGCCACCGGGATCCGCGTTCGCGACCTGCCCATTACCCCGGCCCGGCTCCTCCGGGAGCTCTGACCGGTTGAAAAGTTCACTATCAAGGTGATCTCCGTCACCGGGCCGGGTAGGGATGACGTACTCGGGGGCGACCACTACCCCACGAGGTGATCGCCGTGTACCAGCAGGTCCTCGATCCCGTCGCCGACTCGCTCGGCTGGAGCTCCCTGGTCGCCGCGCTGCCGCTGGCCGTGCTGTTCGTCCTGCTCGGCGGCGTCCGCATGCGCGCGTGGCTCGCGTCCCTGATCGCGCTGGCCGTCGCGCTGGCCGTCGCGGTCTGGACGTACGGGATGCCCGCCGACCAGGCGCTCCTCGCCGGCTCCGAGGGCGCGGCGTTCGGCTTCTACCCGATCCTGTGGATCGTCATCAACGCCCTCTGGGTCTACAACATCACCGTCGCCACCGGGCACTTCGACGTGCTGCGCCGGTCGTTCGCGCGGGTCAGCGACGACAGCAGGCTCCAGGCGGTGCTGATCGCGTTCTCGTTCGGCGCGCTGCTGGAGGCCCTGGCCGGATTCGGCACGCCGGTCGCGGTCACCTCCGTCATGCTGATCGCGCTCGGCTTCCCGCCGCTCAAGGCCGCCGTCCTCGCCCTCACCGCCAACACCGCGCCCGTCGCGTTCGGCGCGATGGCGACGCCGATCCTCACGCTCGGCAAGGTCACCGGCGAGTCCAGCGACACGCTCGGCGCCATGGTGGGGCGGCAGACCCCGATCCTCGCCGTGTTCGTCCCGCTCGTCCTCGTCGCCATCGTGGACGGGCGGCGCGGGCTGCGCGAGACCTGGCCCGTCGCCCTGCTGTGCGGCGCCGCGTTCGGGGCCGCGCAGTACGTCACCGCGAACTTCGTCTCGGTGCCGCTCGCCGACGTCGTGGCGTCGCTGGTCTCCGCGGCGGCCGTCGTCCTGGCCGTCCGGGTGCGCCCGTCGGCGGCGCAGGCGAAGCCCGCCCCGGTCGCCGGCGGTGCGGCGGACGAGCCGACCCCGGAGTTCGCCGCCCGTGTCGAGGGCCGGGCCGGGGACTCCCGCGCCGAGGTCGCCCGCGCCTACGCGCCTTACGCGATCATCATCGCGGTCTTCGTCGTCTGCCAGATCGGGCCGGTCAAGGACCTCCTGGACCGGGCGACCCGGACGTTCTCCTGGCCGGGGCTGCACCTCACGGGCCCCACGGGCAAGCCGCTGGCCCTGCCGACCTTCACCTTCAACTACCTGACCACGCCCGGCACGCAGATGCTCGCCGCCGGGCTGATCACCATGGCCGCCCTCGGCGTCGGCGCCGGCCGGGCCCTGCGCGCCTACGGGACGACGCTCGTCCAGCTCAGGTGGGCGATCATCACGGTGATGGCCGTCCTGGCGCTGGCGTTCGTGATGAACGCGTCGGGGCAGACCGTGACGCTCGGGACGTGGATGGCGGGGGCGGGCGGCGCGTTCGCGCTGCTGTCGCCGATCCTCGGCTGGCTCGGCACCGCCGTCACCGGATCGGACACCTCGTCCAACTCGCTGTTCGGCTCCCTGCAGGTCACCGCCGCGAACAAGGCCGACCTGTCCACGGTCCTGATGGCCGCGACCAACAGCTCCGGCGGCGTCCTCGGCAAGATGGTGTCGCCGCAGAACCTCGCCATCGCCGCCGCGGCCGTCGGCCTGGACGGGCGCGAGGGCGACATCTTCCGCCGCGTGGTGCTGTGGAGCCTGCTGTTCCTGGCCGGGATGTGCGTGCTGTCCGGCCTGCAGTCCACCGCGGTGCTCGGCTGGATGGTCCCGTGAGGGGCCGGCCGCGAGGGGGCTACTGCCAGTAGCCCTCCACCTCGCCGGCGGGACGGACCTGGGCCTCTTCCGGGTTCTGTCCCGCCGAGAGGCGGGCCCTCCGCTGCCGCAGCAGATCCCAGCACTGGTCGAGCGCCACCTCCAGGTCCCGCAGCCGCGTCTGGACCTCGGCGTTGGAGGCCTCGGCCCGCTCGTGCGCCTGCCGGAGAGAGTGTTCCTCCTCGATGAAATCGTTGATACGTTCCAGGATCGCCTTCTCGTCCATGAAATGGCTTCCGATCGTGGTTTTCCGCTCTGGTGGGGTCCAGAAGGTCCCGACAGGTGAGAGCCTTGCATATACGGGGCCGCGCACGGTAGCGGCGGCGCCCCGTTGAGGGTGAGGAGCAGATGACGGTCTGGCGGATCACCGGCGGCGAGGGCGCCCCCGACCCGGGTGCGCGGGAGGCTCCCCGCTACGACATCGTCGAGCACGACTCCGCGCTGCTGCGCATCACGGCCGCGTCGGGCGTGCCCCGGGTCCTGCTCGCCGGGGAGGTCGACGTCTCCAACACCGCCGCGGTCGCGCGCGCCCTGCGCGCCGTCCAGGACCGCGTGTCCGGCGATTTGCACGCCGACCTGTCGGGGGTGGAGTTCATGGACGTCGCGGGCCTGCGCGCCTTCAGCGAGGCCGCCCGCGCCCTGCACGAGCGCGACTGCCTCCTCGTCCTGCACGGGGTCCCCCCGCACATCGAGCGGCTGTTCACGCTGATCGGCTGGAACGCCACCCCCGGCCTGGAGATCCACTGCCCGCCGCGGCCGCTCGGCCGCTGAGCCACCGGAGCCGCTGAGCCACCGGATCACCATGCCCGCGTCAGCGTGCGGCAAAGGGTGCCGGGTGCAAACGCGAACCTCTTCAGGAAACCGTCATATGCCGTTTGACCTGGTTGAACACGGTTAGGAGGGGTTTACAGCTCTCCGATTCAGAGGGGGATCTCATGGCAAGGCGTAGAGAGCACCAATCCGCGCCGATGCCCGGCGAGCACACGGGACCGGCGATGCCCGCGGAGGGCACGGCCACCCCGGCGCACGGCGCGGCCGCACCGGCACAGGGCGCGGCGATGGCGCCCCCGAGGGGCGCGGACCAGGCCGGCGAGCACGCGCTCTGGGAGGACCGCACCCGCGTCTTCCTGCAGCCGATCGCGGCGCCGTCGATCCTCGGGCTGTTCGGGCTCGCCGCCGCGGCCATGATGGTGGGCGCGTGGCAGGCCGGCTGGTACGGCGGCGTCGGCACCCCGCTCATCCTGTGGCCCTTCGTGCTGACCTTCGGCGGCATCGCGCAGCTGCTGGCCGGCCTGTGGGGCTACCGGGCGCGGGACGGCGTGGCCACCGCCATGCACGGCATGTGGGGCACGTTCTTCATCGGCTGGGGGCTGCTGTTCCTGCTGGTGAGCATCGGCGCGGCACCGGTGGCACTGGCGCCGGTCCTCGGCACGGCCTATCAGGGATTCGCGTTCTGGTTCATCCCGCTCGCGGTGATCACCGGACTGGGCGCGCTCGCCGCGCTCGGCGAGAACCTGATGACGTCCCTGGTCTGGGCCTGCCTGGCGGTCGGCGCGGGCTTCACGGCCGCCGGATTCTGGGTGGGGACGACCTGGGCGCTGGACGTCGGCGGCTGGCTGTTCGTCGCCGCCTCGGTGGTCGCCCTGTACGCGGCCGCCGCGATGATGTTCGCGAACAGCTTCGGGCGGACGATCCTGCCCACCGGCATGATGCGCCGGGGCGCCAACGTGCCCGGCGGCCGGGGGGTCCGGCCCCTGGAGTACCGGCAGGGCGAACCGGGCCTGAAGATCGGGCAGTGATCTCCGGCGTTTCGCCTTGACATTCCCGTTACCCTATGCTGAGCCCAAGAGCACCGAACCGGGCTCGAAGGGGGAGCGGGAATGTCATCGGCGGTCCGGAGGACGTGGCGACGCCTCGTCCAGTCCTACAACCTGCTGTGCGCGCGCGAGGACGCGTCGGCGCGCGGCGTCACGATACCCAGCGGAGTCTGGGCCTGCGACCGCTGCCACGCGCCGCACCTTGAGCTGGCGACCCTCAAGCACCACCTCCGCACCGAGCACGCCTGACGCGTCCCGGGCCCGGAGAAGGAGATCCGGGCGGGGCTCACAGGATCCGGGCCATGGCCTGTTCCAGACGGTGGACGGAGAGCGACTCTCCGGCCAGCCCCCGGGTGACGTCGACGAGCTCCTTCAGCCCGCCGGGGTAGTCCAGGCACGTGGTGAGGATGGCGAAGCAGTCCATCCGGGCGCCCGCGTGACGGGTGACCGCGGCGGCGACGTCCCGGCGGAGGGCGCCGACCACCTGGTCGCGGCCCTGCGGGGACGACAGCAGCGGCACCTCCAGCATGCGGTCGACCAGTTCGAAGACGGCCGGCCGGTCCGGCGCGTCCGGCGGCGGCGCGAAGACCGAAGGCCGCGGTGAGACCGCGGTGGCCGGGTTCCGGTGCGCGTCCGGGCGGCCGGCGCCCGCGCCCGGCAGCCTGATCCACGCCGAGGCGTCGGTCTCCTTGACCGCCACCTCGATCCGCCGGTAGTCCTCCGGGATGATCCTCCCCCTGGCGTGCCGGACGACGTCGGAATGGACGCGCTCGGAGACGACCAGCCCGAACCACGCCCCGGACGCGCCGAGCGCCTCCTTGAAGGCGGGGGCGTCGAGGATGCGGAACGTGTGGTTCACGGCCGTTCCCACCAGCCCGTGGCCGTCGAAGACGGCCTCCCCGGTGTGCACCGCCATCCGCAGCCGGATCCGGGCGATCTCGGAGGCGACCCGGTTGTGGCGGCCCAGTTCGGCCCGCAGCGTGTCGGCGACGTCCACCAGGACCGACTCCACCTCCAGATGGGGCCGCAGGGCGATCATCGCTCCGTCGCCGCGGTCCTCCCAGTAGCAGTCGGCCAGGAGGACCCCCGCGGCGGCGAGGCTCACGTCCAGATGCCGGTACAGCGCGTCGCGCATGTGCCGTCGCACGTCGTCGGTCCGGGTCGCGTCGCCGAAACCCGCGATGTCGCAGCCGACGATGACGCAGGGCCCCGAGGGGCGCCAGAGAGGGCCGGTGGCGTCGAAATCGGGAAGCATGTCCGCTGCCCCTCCTCAGTTCCGTGCGCCGAGCCCCGTTCCATCCGGCTCAGAGCGAGGTCGGCGCGATGTCGCAGTCGAGTAGACGTCCCTCCCCGGCCTGCCTGACGTCCGGGTGCCCGTCCCCGAGGACGTCCGCCAGGGCGCCGACGGGGTCGCCGGCCGGGCCTTCCAGGCCGAGCGCGTCGCAGATCACCCGGTGGTTGTGGGCGCACGCGAGCGTGTAGACGTGGTCCGGGCCGTACCGGCCGCCGAACCGCTCCCAGGTCTCGTTGGAGCGGATGCGGGCCGCCTCCAGCCTGCCCATGTGGAACAGGTCGTGGACGAGCCCGACCGAGCAGCAGAGCGAGAAGTAGTGGTCGGCGCCCAGCGCGGCGCGCAGCTCCCGGACGGACGTGTCGTCGAGGACGCGCGCCGCCTCGTGGTCGCCCAGGCCCCGCAGCGCCATGGCGAGGTCCGCGGCGCAGGCGTGGGAGAACGGATGGTCCATGCCCATGACCCGGCGGTGCTCGGCGAGGGCCGCCTCTCCGAGCGCGCGGGCCCTCCCGGCGTCGCCGGCCGCCAGGCAGGCCGCCACCAGCACGCGCCGGGCGGCGAGGGTGTCGGGATGCCGCTCGCCGTAGCGTTGCGTGTGGAGCCGCAGCGTCGCCTCCGCCCGCGCCATCGCCTCGCCGTGGCGGCCCAGCTTCCGCAGGGTGACGGCGTGGCTCATCTCCGTGTGCAGCACGAACGCGTGCTCGGACACGGGCGTCTCCCGCATGGTCGCCAGAACCTCCCGCTGCAGCGCGGCGGCCTCGCGGTACTCGCCCAGCCCGTGCAGGTCGCGGGCGAGCTGGCTGATGGCCAGCAGGGTGTTGCGGTGGCGCGGGCCGAGGCTCGCGCGGAGCTGCTCGACCGAGCCGGCGTCGATCGCCCGCGCCCGCTCGAACTCGCCCAGCAGGCGCAGGTCGATGCCGACGTTGTTGGCGACGACGAGCGTCTCGACGTGGCCGTTGCCGAACAGCCGGACCGTGCGGCGCAGCGTGTCCTGGTCGAGGGCGAGGGCGGCCCGGAAGTCGCCCTTCAGCCGCAGGTCGGCGGCGACGTTGCGGGCGGCGCGCATGGTGAGCGAGTGGCCGGGCCCGAAGCGCTCGGTCGTCCGCCGGTGGATGTCGGCGTTCTGCCGGTTCGCCGCGGCCACCTCCCCGAGCGCGCGCAGCACGGTGCCGAGCTCGCGGCCCGCGATGAGCACCGACTCGTCGTAGGGGCCGAGCTCCCGCTGCCACCGCTCCAGCGCGAGCTCGGCGAGGACGCGGCTGCCCTCGAAGTCGCCGAGCAGGTACAGGTAGCGCATCTGGTCGAGCGCGACCCCGCGGACCTCGGTGGACGCGCCGCCGATGACGCCCGACGGCACCACGTGCGGGGCGATCTCCGCTCGGATCCCCCAGGTGGTCTCGTCCTCCGGCGTCGCCTGCGGCGTCGCGGCGGCGAGGATCCGGTGCACCCGGTCCCGCACGGCCCGGCGGTCGGTCTCGGAGAGCCTGGTCTGCAGCATCGTCCGCACGAGCCGGTGGACCTGGAGGCTGCACGGATCCGGGTCGAACCGGCCGAGGGCGTAGCGGCTGATGTCGGCCATCGCCGTCCGGAGCAGGCCGGCGTCTCCCAGCGTCTCCGCCAGTTCCGGGGGGAGGCCGTCCGCGGCGCCCGCCGACAGCAGGTTCCGGGTGACGGGCTCGGGGCCGAAGAAGGCCCACAGCTCCAGCAGCCGCCCCGCGGCGGGCGCGTCCTCCAGCAGCCGCTCGAACGCCAGGGTCAGCGTCGCGGCCAGCTCGGCCGGATAGTCCGGCGGGAGGGCCGGCCGGGCCTTCTCGCGGAGCCGGCGGTCGAGGAGCCGCAGGTACTCCGCGGTCGTCCGGCCGGTCACGGCGTGCCACGCCGCGGCCTGCTCGACCGCCAGCGGCAGGTCGCCGATCCGCCGGGCGAGCCGGTCGGCGTCGGCGGGCGTGAGGCCGGGCACGCGGCGGCACAGCAGCGCGATGCTCTCCGCGCGCTCGAACACGCCCACCTCCTTGCCGGCGGTGAGCTCCGTCCAGCGGTGGTCCCGGGAGGTGACCAGGACGTGCCCTCCCGGGACGGCGGTCGTCAGCCGCCCGCCGGGCTCCCCCCGGCGCACCGGCATCAGCGGGACGATCTCGTCGGGGTCGGCGGCGTTGTCGTAGATGAGCAGCCAGCGCCGGCGCCCCGGGCCCGCGCGCAGCGCGTCCAGGAGGTGCTCGACGGTCCGGTTGACCTCGTCGCTGAGCGGCGTGCCGAGCCGCCGGGCCAGCTCGGCGAGCGACGACCTGGCGAGCGTGGTCCGCTCGGCGGGCACCCACCAGACGAGGTCGTAGTCGCCCGCGTGGCGGTGGGCGTACTCGACGGCGAGCTGCGACTTGCCCTGCCCGCCGAGCCGCCGCGGGTCCGCGGGCAGCAGGGAGGTCACCGCGCCGGACAGTTCCGCCCGGATGTCGCGGAGCAGGGCGTCGCGGCCGGTGAAGTCGGGGTTGCGCGCCGGGAGCCCGCCGCCCAGCAGCGGCGCCCGCGCGTCCCGCTCCTCCCGCGCGGGGCCCTCGCCGGGCGCGGGTCCGGCGTCGTCCGGGACGGCGGCGCCGGGACCGTCCGCGGCGCTCTGCGCCAGGCGCTCCGCGATCTGCGCGTACCGTCCGCCGAGCCGGGCGAGCACGCGCGCCGCGACCTGCGCGAACGGCGGATCCTGCCGCAGGTCCTCGGCGCCCTGCTGGATGGCCCGCAGTAGCGCGGGGAAGTCCTGCGTGGACCCCCACCGCCCGCGCACGACGTCCCAGACGTTGCGCAGGACGCCCATCGCCTCCGTGCGGCCGAGACCGCCGAGCAGGACGTCGCGGACCCCGTCGTGGAACTCGTACTCGACGCCCGCCGGGTCCGAGGCGCGGCGGGCGCGCCGCAGCAGGCCGCCCAGGAACACCTCGGCCAGGTGCGCCGACGTGGCCTCCGGGAGCATGGCCCTCTGGACGAGCGACATGACCTCCAGCCGCAGCGGGGCCGCCGCGAGGTAGGCCGCCAGCCGGAACGCCGTCGGCGAGGAGACCGCCCGGAAGCGCGTCACCCGCTCGGAGGGCGACGGGTCGCCGCCGTCCTCCTCCCGGGCGTCCCGGGGGGCCTCGGCGGCCGGCGCGCCGGTGAACACGGCCATCGCCGCGATCCGCTCCGCCCCGCAGCCGACGAGTTCGGCCCAGGGGCGCAGCCAGCGGGGCTCCAGCTCCATCACGGGAACGGCGACGCCGGGCGGCACGGCGGACTCCTCGCGCGGCCGCACCGCGAGCCGGGCGTTCGGCGCCCCGGCCCGCTGCGCCCCGAGCCACACCGGCTCGACCGCCGTCGCGCACCGCCACCACAGCCGCTGGGGGAGCGGCTGGAGGATCGCGACCGGGGCGGACCGCGCCCAGCGTTCGACGACCGCGGCGGCGCGCCCGTCGCCCCAGGCCGGCCCGATGCAGTCGCTGAAGACCAGGACCACGCGGCGGTGCGTCGGGTCGATCAGCTCGTCCGGGCTGCGCCCCGGCCCGGCCGGCGAGCTGCCGGTGCGCAGGACGAGCGCGCCGCCGTCGGCGTCGAGCCGCCACACCCGCACGTCGCGGAAGGCGCCCAGCCGTTCCATCAGGGTCCGCAGCTCGGCGGCGAGCCGGGTCCAGACGACCATGGAGGGGCCGCCGTCCACCACGAGGGCGAGGTCGAGCCGCCGTTCCGGCGCGGGCTCCATGACCGGCTCCCAGATGCCGGTCTCCGCGATCCGCTGCGCCGTCGCCTCCTCGACGAGGTTCTCCACCGTCCGGGACGAGACCCTGCCCCGCAGCGGCCGCAGCGCGCGGGCGAGGCTCAGCGCGTGCGGGAGCGCGGGCGCCGCCGGGGCGCGCACGGCGTCGCCCGGCGCGGACCCCGGCGCGGGGAGGTGCAGTCCGGCCTGCGCGGCCGACGGCGCGGGACGGACCGGACGGCGGGGCGCGGACGGTTCGGCGACCGCGGGCTCGGCCGCGACGGGCTCCGCGGGCGGTTCCGGCTCCGCCTCAGGGCCGGGCGCCGGCGGGTCCTGACCGCCGGGCGCCGCGGCCCCCGGCAGGGAGAGCGCCAGCCACAGGGCGTCGGCGACCTCCTCCGCGGTGGGCCGGGGGGAGAGCGCCTCCAGTGCCCCGATCAGCCGGGGGATCATCCCGGGCCGGCGGCGCCCAGCGGGCGCAGGATCGCCCTGACCATGTCCTGGAGCGTGGCCTCCGAGGGCCGGGAGCCGGTCGTGCTCAGGTAGACCGCGTTGAGGAGCTGGTCGGTGGCCAGGTCGCCCTGCTCGCGGCGGTCCAGGAACTCCCGGATGAGGTCCGCGCTCGCCGCGCTCGCCGCGGGGCCGAGGTGCGCCTCGACGATCTCGGCGAGCTCCTCGGGGCTCGGCGGCTCGATCACCAGCCGGACGCAGCGGCGCAGGAACGCCGGGGGGAACTCCCGCTCGCCGTTGCTGGTGATGACGACCAGCGGGAACGCGGTGCACTGGACCCGGCCGCGGCCGACCGGCACCCGGTCCGGTCCCTTGGCCGGCATGACGTGCACGACCGGCTGGTCCTCCGGGAGGCGTTCGAGCTCCGGGATCGTGAAGCCGCCCTCCTCGAACACGTTGAGCAGGTCGTTGGGCAGGTCGATGTCGCTCTTGTCCAGCTCGTCGATGAGCAGCACGCGGGGGCGCGGCTGCGGCAGCAGCGCCGTCCCGAGCGGCCCGAGCCGGATGTAACGGCCGATGTCGGGGGCCTCGGTGTCGGCCCCGGGGGCCACGGCCCGGCGCAGGCTCGTCTCGTGCAGACGGCCGATGGCGTCGTAGCGGTACAGCCCTTCCTGGAGCGTGACCCGGCTGGTGATCGGCCAGTCCAGCACGGGACCGAGGCCCAGCTCGTGCGCCACGTTGTAGGCGAGCGTCGACTTGCCCGTCCCGGGCTTGCCGGTGACCAGCAGGGGCCGCCGCAGGCGCAGGGCCACGTTCACCATGGTGACGACGTTCGGTTTCGGACGGTACGCCAGGGCGCGCTCCAGACCGCCGCCCGGCAGCCGGGCGGCGCCGTCGGCCGTGTCGCCGACCGCGTCGAACCGCCTCCAGGGCGGCGGATCGGGCAGCCGCGCCAGGCCGTCGTGCGGCCGGGCGTCACCCCGGTAGATCTCCCAGCCCCCGGACTCTTCGCCCGCGGTCGTCTCCGTCTTCGCCACAGGTACCTCCCAGGGGGCTCAGGCCGGGGCGTTCAGCCGCACGTAGGGTTCGGGCAGCCGGTCCGCGTCGTCGAACACCAGCGTCAGGTCGAGACCGAGATGGACGCCGCCGCCGTCTCCGTCGAGGGCCCGGAGCGCCTGCCGGCGCAGCGCCAGCACGGCGTCGGGCAGGTCCATCGCCCCCGCGCCCAGCAGTTCCCGGAACTCCCGGGCGAACCGCTCCGGATCGCGGCCGCGGCGGCACCAGGTGACGATCGGCGCCCCCGCCTGGAGCGCGGCGCGCAGCTCCGCGGAGTCCGGCCCGTCCGTGCGCGGGGGGAAGGCCATGGCCATGCACACCGACGACGGTTCGGACAGCAGCATGCTGTAGAGGCTTTCACCGCCGTACTGCCCGGGCTGTGTCACCCAGCACACCTCGGCGCCGTGGGGGTTGTCGCGCAGCCACCGCCACTTGCGGCGCCAGTGGTGGTGGTACGCCCGCCTGCGCATCCGGTCGAGGCTGCGGACGACCACCGGATGCTCGATGCCGAGGCGCCGCTCCAGCCCGTCCACCGTGATCCGCAGCTGGTCGACCGGCGTGCCGAGCAGGTCGACCGGCAGCACGAACTCCAGCGTCAGCTCCGGCGTCGGCCGGTTGACGACGTGCTGGTCCTCGCACAGCAGCTCCTTGACGAGTCCGGGCAGCCGGTCGAGGGGGACGGGTTCGTCGTCGCAGCGCAGCATGAGCCCGTGCCCGCCGTCCACCTGGAGCCACGCGGAGGCCAGGTAGCGGTCCGGGACGGCTCCGTCCCCGCGCAGCTCGATGACCAGGTAGCTCCGCGCCGCGGCCTCCCGCGCCCCGGCGTCGCGCGCCGCGGGCACCTCGCGCCGCCGCGCCGGGGGGAGGCCGCGCGCCGCCCCCAGCCGGTGCGCGAGCCGGTCGGCCCAGGCGCGCAGGCCGGCGGCCGCGGGTCCGGCCGCGTGCGCGGCGAGCCCCTCGACGAAGGCCAGGAGCGGCGGGACGCCCTCGGCGCTGAAGGTCAGGTCCTCCAGCCTGGCCAGAACGCTCCACAGGTCGCCCGGGTCGGCGGCGAGGGCGGGGCCGGACGGACCGGCGACCTCCCAGTAGAGCGCGCGGATCGCGGCCGGCTCGACGGCCTCGGAGACGCGGTCGCCCAGGCTCCGCAGGAGGCCGTCGAGTTCCCGGCGCTCCTTCGGGCTGAGCAGCGGTTCGGGAAGCAGCTCCTCGACGAGGTCGCGGAGCTCCCCCATCGGCGTGCTCCCGCGGTGGAACTCCTCGACGATCTCGACCAGCGCGTGGAACGCCCCGGGATAGGGCAGGCACGCGTCCACGAGATGCCAGACATCGGTGATGTCCTTGTCGTCCCGGCTGATCGGGAGGGGATGGCCCAGCCGCCGTTCCAGAAGGGAGACGCAGAGGTCACGGGAGGTGCGCTTGCGCACGGTCTCCAGTTCCCACAGGGCCCGCACGAGGCGGGACTGGTCTTCGAAAGGCAGCGACCATGCCACGTCCGACACTCATCCCCTCCGACACCCAAACCGCACCGGGACCCCCATCGGTGGGGCATATCGTACGCGTTCAGCGAGAAATGATCCCCTGGGGCATTTCCGGCGGTGTGGAATTGTCATAAAGGTCTGTGTCGGAACCGGAGTCCGCGGACCGGGCCGTGGAGCGGACCCGTCCCGGGACCGCGCGGGCCGCCGCCGCGCACCGGCGGAGCGGCGGCCCGACCACCTCGGCGAGCGCGCCCCTGAGCGTCTGCTGGGAGCCGATGTTCCGCCGTTTCCGCAGCGACCAGAGGCAGCAGCTGCTGACCACGGCGACGCACAGGGTGATCGCGGTGACGACCCCGGTCGCGATCCTCGTGCTCGCCACCAGCGAGAGCAGGTAGCGACAAGCTGGCCGAGTACGCGGAGCTGTACAGGGAGCTCGGCGGCTACCCCT